>NZ_JBHLZP010000015.1:0-47230 GCF_042429965.1 Actinoallomurus acaciae | reverse complement strand
GGGCGACGGCCCGGCGGTCGCATGGACCGCCGTCGCCGTCAAGCCGCCCGCCATCCGCCGGCCGCGCGGTGCCGCGTCACGAGCTCGCCGCGGTCGGCCGGACGATGAGCAGGGGACACGGCGCGTGGTGGATCAGGGCCTGGCTGGTCGAGCCCAGCAACATCCCGGTGAACCCGCCGCGGCCGCGGCTTCCCACCACCAGCAGTTGCGCGTCGGCGGCCAGTTCGAGCAGTCGCTTGGCCGCCCGTCCTTCGGCGACGATGCGCCGTACGGGCACGTCGGGGTACTTCTCCTGCCATCCGGCCAGCCGTTCCGCGAGCACCGCGTGCTCCCTCGTCTCGAGGCCCTCCCAGTCGATGAAGTACTGGCGGGCGGAGGCGTACGCGACGTCGGAGGCGTACTCGACCCACGTGTGCAGCACCGTCAGGTCGGTGTCGCGCGCCGCCGCCTCCTCGAAGGCCGTCGCGAGCGCCGCCTCGCTGGTCGGGGAGCCGTCCACGCCGACCACGACCGGTCCGTGTGAGGGCGGCGCTCCGTCGGCGCCGGCGCCGCGGATCACGGCCACGGGGCAGTGACCGTGGGCGACGAGGGCGACGGCGGTGGAGCCGGTGAGGAGACCGCGGAACCCGCCCGAGCCCCGGGCGCCCAGGACCATCAGGTCGGCGTCGTGGGACATGCCGATCAGCGCCCGTACGAGGTTGTCGACCCGCAGAACGGCGTCGATGTCCAGCTCGGGGTGATCTTGACGGATCGTGGCCTCGGTCTCGGCCAGCTGCCGCCGGCCCTCTTCCTCCATCGCCGTGAAGAAGTCACGGGGCACCGGGAACTCGGCGGCGACCGACGTGATGTCGACGACCTGGACCAGCCGCAGCGGTACCTTCCGGCGTACGGCCTCCTCGGCCGCCCAGCGCGCCGCCTGGAGGGCCGGGGTCGAACCGTCCACACCCGCGACGACCGTTCTTGCGGTGCTGTTCTCCGTCATGAGGAATTCCTTCTCGCCTTCGCCGTACCCGGTGGTCTTGCGCTCACTGTTCCGCTCGGGGAGACCGGGCGGACAGTGCCGAAGGTCCCGCATCGGCCGGGACCCCGGCCTCATCCGCCCGCCACCCCGGCCGGGTCCGCGGGCCGAGGTCACCCCGACACGGGGCCTTCGGCCCGTCCGTGGGGGTCGTCGGGCCGATGACGCGGGGCGACCGGCGCTGGAGGTTGGGAGTCATGACGGATCCGTCCTCGGCTCCGGATCCACGTGAGCCGCTGCCCGCGCTGCGGCGAGATCTCGGCGCCGGGACGCGCGGGCTGTCCTCGCGCGAGGCGGGCAGGCGCCTGACCGTGTACGGGCCCAATGAGGTACGGCGCCGTCAGGGCCACACGCTGATCGACGATCTGGCGGGTCAGCTCGTGCATCCGCTCGCGCTACTGCTGTGGGCGGCGGCCGTGCTGGCGTACGTGGCCGGAACCCCGGCGCTGGCCGTCGCGATCGCCGCGGTGATCGTGGTGAACGCGGTGTTCGCGCTGTTGCAGGAGCGCCAGGCCGAGCGGGCCGTCGAGGCCCTCTCCCGCTACCTGCCCGAGCAGACCCGGCTGATCCGCGACGGCCGGGAGCGTACGGTCGAGGCGCGCCTCATCGTCCCCGGCGACCTCGTGGTGCTCGACGAGGGCGACAAGGTGCCCGCCGACGCCCGCCTCGTCGAGGGCGCGGTCGAGATGGACATGTCGATGCTCACCGGCGAGTCCGTGCCCGTCGACCGGGCGGCCGGCCCCTCGCGCGCCGACACGCCCGTCCTGCGGGAGCACAACCTGGTCTTCAGCGGGACCACCTGCGTCGGCGGGCAGGCCAGGGCGGTCGTCTTCGCCACCGGCGACCACACCGAGCTGGGCCGGATCGCGGCGCTCAGCCACCACGCGGTACGCGAACGGAGCCCGCTGGAGCTGCAGGTCAAGCGGGTCGCCTGGCTCATCGCGGCGATCGCGGTGTGCGTCGGGTCGGTGTTCCTGCTCGTGGGCGTGGGGGCGGGCATGCCGGTGGCCGCGGCGCTGACGTTCGCCATCGGGCTGCTGGTCGCCAACGTGCCGGAGGGGCTGCTGCCCACGATCACCCTCGCACTCGCCGCGGGGGTCCGGTCCCTGGCGCGCCGCGGTGCGGTCGTGAAGCGGTTGAGCGCGGTGGAGACACTCGGCGCCACGACGGTGATCTGTACCGACAAGACGGGAACGCTGACACAGAACCGGATGCGGCTGCAGGCCGTCTGGACGCCCGCCGGCTCGGCCGACCGGTCGGCCGAGCACCCGTCCGGGTTCGAGGAACTCGCGGACGCGATGGCCGAGTGCACCACCGTCACCCGTGACGCGACCGGCTTCACCGGTGACCCGACCGAGGTCGCCCTGGTCGAGGGCGCCGCGTGGCTGGACCGGCCGGCCGACCTGGCCGCCCGGGACGAGCGGCGCCGCGCGCTGTTCCGCTTCGATCCGTCGCTGCGGCTGATGTCGGTCGTGACCGACACCGCCGTGTACCTCAAGGGCGCCCCCGAAGCGGTGCTTCCCCGCGCCCCCGGCTGTGACCGGGACCGCGTACTGGCCGCCGTCGCCGCGATGGCCGAGCGCGGCCTGCGGGTCCTCGCCGTGGCCACCCGGCCGGTGGACGGCGTACCGGCCCGGCGCGAGGAGGCCGAACGCGACCTGCGGCTGCTCGGACTGGTCGGCCTGTACGACCCGCCGCGGCCGCAGGTGGCCGAGGCCGTACGGCGCTGCCACGCGGCGGGCCTGCGGGTGCACATCGTCACCGGCGACAACGGCGTGACCGCCGCGCAGGTCGCTCGCGCGGTCGGCATCGGCAGCCCGCGGATGCACGTCGTCGCCCAGTCCGAAGGCGTCCGCGACCACGAACTCGACGAACTGCTCACCCGGAACCAGGAGATCGTCTTCGCCCGCGCCTCACCGGAGACCAAGCTGCGCATCGCCGATGCCCTGCGCGCGCACGGCCAGGTCGTCGCCATGACCGGCGACGGCGTCAACGACGCCCCCGCGCTGCACCGCGCCGACATCGGCGTCGCGATGGGCCTCTCGGGCACGGACGTCGCCCGGGAGGCGGCGACGATGGTCCTGACCGACGACGACTTCGCCACCATCGTCGCGGCCATCGAATCGGGACGTCAGGTCTATGACAACGTCCGCAAGTTCATCGTCTACATCTTCACTCACGCGATCCCGGAGATCACGCCGTTCGTCGTGTTCGCGCTCAGCGGCGGTACCGTCCCGCTGGCGATCGGCGTCCTGCAGATCCTCGCCATCGACCTGGGCACCGACACCCTGCCCGCACTCGCGCTGGGCCGGGAGCCGGCCGAACCGGGCATCATGGCCCGTCCGCCCCATCGCAAGGGCGAAGGTGTGATCACGGGCGCCATGCTGGCGCGGGCGTGGGCGTTCCTCGGCCCGCTGTCGGCGGTGCTCGTGATGGGAGTGTTCTTCTACGTGCTCCTCCGGGCGGGCTGGCGCCCCGGCGAGCGAACCGGCGTGCACAGTCCGCTGCACCACGCCTACCTCCAGGCGAGCACGGCGACCTTCGCCGGCATCGTCATGTGCCAGGTCGGGACGGCGTTCGCCGTACGGACCGAGCGCACCTCCCTGCGCCGCGCCGGCGTGTTCGGCAATCGGCTGCTGCTGTGGGCGATCGCCTTCGAACTGACGTTCACCGCCCTGCTCGTGTACACCCCGCCCGCCCAGCACATCTTCGTCACGGCTCCTCTGCCGCTCGATGTCCTCGGCCTGCTGGCGGTGTTCCCGTTCATCACCTGGGGGGCCGACGAGCTGCGGCGATGGCTGCTCCGGCGGAGCCACGCCGAGGCCCAGGGACGCAACGGCCGGGAATGAACGACGGACGGGGACGAAACCCCGCCCTCGTCTCCCGGCGGTCAGGACCTTTGCACACCGGTCCGCCGTCGTACGGCCCTACCGGCCGGGTGGCGGATCTACCGATGATCGGGTCATGAGCCCTACTCTCGTTCGGGACTACATGACGACGGATGTCGTGATACTGCGGCCCGGCGACGCCTTCAAGGAGATCGTCCGGGCCCTGGCCGACCGGGGCGTCAGCGGTGCCCCGGTCGTCGAGGAGACCGGTCGCGTCATGGGCGTCGTCACCGAGGCCGACCTGTTGCACAAGGAGGCGTTCACGCCGGTCGCGGAGGAGCCCCGGCGATACTTCGCGAGCCGCAGCAGCACGCGTGTGGCGCAGACGAAGGCGGCCGGGGACACCGCGACCGACCTCATGAGCGCCCCCGCCATCACGGTGGACGCGGAAGCGCCCATCGCCAGGGCGGCGCGTCTCATGGCCGTGCACGGCTTCAAACGGCTCCCCGTGGTCGGGGACGACGGCGCTCTGGTCGGGATCATCAGCCGTGCCGACGTGGTGGGGGTCTTTCTCGCACCGGATGACGAACTCCGCCGGCAGGTCGTCGCCGACGTCGTCGAACGATGCCTCTGGGAGAACCCGGAACGGATCCGGGTGCAGGTCCGCAACGGGGTGGTCACCCTCAGCGGTCGGCTCGCGTCCAAGAGCCTCATCCCGCTCACCGTCGCGCTGACCCGGAGCATCGACGGTGTCGTCGACGTCGTCGACGAGCTCTCCTACGACAGAGATGACATGACGTCCGACCGGCCGGAGGCGTGGCGATGCTCATGACCGAGCGGCCGGTCGCGCCGGTGAGCCATCGATGATCACTCGGGTACGAGAGTCGTTCTGGGGCGGGCACGAGACGCGGTCGGCCAAGCCCGGACCTCCGAACGAGCCGCCCAAGCCCGCGCCGCCCTCGCCGCCGTCCTGGCGGCGCTGGCTCCTGCCGATCGGCATCGCCATCACGCTGCTCCTGCTGACCGTACGGGGGATGTCCGCCGGGCCGCCCGCCGCCTCGCTGCCCTACAGCGACTTCGTCGCCGACGTGAACGCGGGAAAGGTCGCCGCCATACGGGTGGATGAGACCGGCGACGTCCGTGGAACCCTCAAGGACGGCAAAGGGTTCGTCAGCCGGATCCCGACCGCGCTGAATGACACTCAGCTCGAAGGCCGGCTGCGCGCGGAAGGCGTGAAGGTCACCGCGACGCGCAGCGGCGGCTCCGCCACGGCCTTCCTCGTGATGTTCCTCCCGCTGCTGGTCATCATCGGCCTGTTCCTGTGGAGCGGACGTGTGGCGCAGCGCTCCATGGCCGGTGGCGTCGGCGGTTTCGGCCGGTCCAAGGCGAAGATCATCGAGGCGGAGCGGCCCACGACCCGCTTCGCCGACGTGGCCGGCTACGAGAGCGTCAAGCGCGAGATCGGCGAGATCGTCGACTTCCTGCGCCACCCCGACCGGTACGCCGCCGCGGGCGCCAAGCCACCTCGTGGCGTGATCATGGTCGGCCCGCCCGGAACCGGAAAGACCCTCATCGCGCGGGCGGTCGCCGGAGAGGCGGAGGTGCCCTTCCTCTCGGTGACCGGCTCCGCGTTCGTGGAGATGTTCGTCGGCGTCGGCGCCTCGCGCGTACGGGACCTGTTCGACAACGCGCGCAAACGCGCTCCGTCGATCATCTTCATCGACGAGATCGACGCGATCGGCGGCAAACGGGGCGCCCGCCTCGTCACCGGAGGCCACGACGAACGGGAACAGACGCTGAACCAGCTCCTCGCCGAGATGGACGGGTTCGACCAGTCCAGCGGAATCGTCCTGCTGGCGGCCACCAACCGGCCCGAGACCCTCGACCCCGCCCTCCTGCGTCCGGGCCGCTTCGACCGGCAGGTCGTCATCCCGCTGCCGAACCAGGCCGAACGCGCCGCGATCCTCGCGGTGCACGCCAAGAGCACCCACCTCGCCGACGACGTCGACCTCGACCGCATCGCCCGAGGCACGCCGGGCTTCTCCGGCGCCGACCTGGCCAACCTCGTCAACGAAGGCGCCATCAACGCCGTACGCGCCGGGCGTACCGTCATCAGCGCCGCCGACCTGGACGCCGCACGCGACCGAGTGCTGCTGGGCCGCCGGGAGACCTCCAACGCGCTGCTGCCCGAAGAGCGGCGCGCGGTGGCCGTGCACGAATCCGGCCACGCCCTGCTCGCGGCACTCTGCGAGCACGCCGACCCGGTCGCCAAGGTCACCATCCTGCCCGCCGGCCTCACCCTCGGCGTCACCGAGCAGCTTCCCGAGGCCGAACGCCACCTGTACAGCCAGGGGTACCTCACCGACCTGCTCACCGTACGGCTCGGCGGACGGGCAGCGGAACTGGTCGTGTTCGGTGAGGGATCGACCGGAGCCGCCGACGACCTGGCCGGAGCCACCCAGATCGCCGCGCGCATGGTCCGCGAGTTCGGCCTGTCCTCCGCACTCGGCCCGGTGGGATATGCGACGGGCGACCCGCGGTACCTGGGGGCTCCCCCCGAGGACGCCGTCCTGCGTCCGTACTCCGAGCAGACACAACGGATCATCGACGAGGAGACCGCACGTCTGCTCCGCCATGCCGAGGAACGCGCCACCGCCCTGCTCCGCGACCACCGCCGTGCCCTCGACCGGCTCAGCGAACTGCTCGTCGAACACGAGACCGTCGCGGGCGACACCGTGCTCGGCGTCCTCCACGACGAAGAGGGCAGCGACATCACGCCCCTTCGAGAGCCGAAGCAGACGTCGGCGCGCTCACACACGTGACCGGCCGAGCGGTCATCGCCGCTCGTCGCCCGCCGAGCCGAAGCCGCCTGCCGCGATCCCGGCGGCCATCGTGCCTGCCCGAACCGCGCTCCGGCGCCGGAGCAGGCCCTGAGGCCACGGCGGAGAGGTCGTCGCGCACTCGCTCCAGCGCGTCCCCCCCATCGCCGCTCCACCCCGGCGCGGAGCTTTTGTTCCAGCAGCGCCTGTCCTCTCCGGGTCGCGCATCGCGTACAGCCAGAACTCCGCCTGAAGCGCCGCGAGGTCGACGTCGCTGTCGCCCGCGTCGACGAGCAGCCGTCCGATCCCCGCCACCGGGTCATCGCCGCGAGTTGCTCGGTTCAGGCGTGCCCGGTCCGGCAGATCACCAGAGCGTTCACCGCCGCTGACGAGGTTCTCGGCGGAGGTCACGGCCTGTCCGCAGTCGCCGCGTACCTCACCGGCACCGCCGCCCCCATGCTGTCCGGTCGCTTCACCAGCGACACGACCCGAAGAGAGGCATTCGGAGCCGCCGCGGAACTGGCGTGGCCGCTTGGCTGGAAGCACCACGACCTCGGGCATGAGGTACCTGGTCGGCTTCCAACTCGCCGTCGAAGCAGGCCCCCACGCACACGCCGCGTGGATGATGCGCGCCGTCGCCCACCAGGCCCTCAGCCTCAAGCAACCGAACCACAGCCGTGACCTCGTCCAAGCCGCCCTGAAACGCGCCGACGGCCACGCCTGCCCCGCGACGCAGGTGCCCCTGCACATCACCCGCGCCCGCGCTGCTCTCGGCGACAAGGCAGACGCCGCCCGCGCACTACTCGCCGCCGAAGACGCCCTCGTCCGCGACAACGAGCCATGCCCCTCCTACTCCCTGCTCATGGCGTCCGCCCTGGGCGGCATGGCTCATGACGATGGATCGCCGCCCTGGACGATCTGCCAGCCGAGTGTCGGGTCGCCCGTTCTGAGGCGGTACGTGCCGGTTCCCTGGAGGGTGACGAGCGCCGTGCGTCCGGAGTCGAGTACGTCGACGGGGCGTCCGAGAACGAGGATCCGTGTCAGTTCCAGGTCGACCGGCGCCTCCACGCCCTGGATGCGGCGGAATCGGGCGCCGAGCCGGACCGGTCCCCGGACGCAGCGCACCACGGCGGTCGCCGCGGCGTCGTCACGGCGGCGGACCTGGTCGATCTGGAGTTCCACGTCCGCCGCGCCGCCGGGCTCGATGGTCGCCATCACGCCGCCGGCCCGGCAGGACGCTCGCCGACGCACTGAAAGGCGACCGGCCATTCGAGCGTATTGCGGCGATCCATGGCCATTTGAGTAATTTCCGATCGCGAGAGCGGTCTGGTCGATTCGATGAGCGGAAAACTCTACACCCATCGGTACGCAGACGTATCATGCGAGCATGAGCGACCCTTTCCTGCGTTCCTCCGGTGACGACGCCATCACCGCGCCACGGCACCCCGAGCCGTCGATTTACGGCAGGGCACGCGAAGCCGGAGTTCCCCAGTCCTATATTGACGAATTCGAGGCACTCCGGGTGAAATGGGCCGATTTAGTGGTGGAACTCGACCAGGCCCTGGAGCTCGCGGGTTTCCGACAGCACGATCCCGACGGGAAGGGCGGAGGGTTCGGGATCTGTTGGCACGTACGCGACGATGGAGTGCTGGTGACCTGGTCGGTCACCAATGACAGGCCGATCGAATTCGACGACCGGATCTCGGCCGTCATGCACCCCGCACTCCAGGCCGTTCTCGATGAATGTGGATTCACCGCCGAACTGGTCCCCGAGGGCGAGGACAACGCGGGAACCGTCCTGGTGACCGGTCACGCCCGAACAGAGGCCTGACCCCGGCGACGGTCTTTAGCACACGACTTCGGGGAAAAGCGCAGACGGTGGGGGCGACTGTCGCAGATTCCGAATACGCCGGTCTGGCGGTGGAAGTGGAACCGATGCCGGTACCGGTCGTGGTGGTGCCACGGGTCCCGGTGGTGCCAGCGGGACCAGCCGTCGTGGTGGCCGCCCAGGTGGTACGCGATGGCTCGCCTGGTCGGCGGAGAGGCGGTCCGCGTTCGCGGTACCGCCGAGCGGTATGGGCCCTGCGGCCGCCACGATCCCCGTTGCGGTGAGCTTCTTGAGCACTGATTCCTCTTACGTCGCGATTCGTGAAGGCCCGGTTGCCGGACCACGACGCCATCCGCATCCCCGCGTCCGGGAGCACGCTAAGGGAATCCATCGCCGCATAATCGAATCGATACTCCACGTGTCCGACGTACTCGTGTCCGCAGTGAAACTTCGCTCTCCTCCCGATTACACGCCGACGGCGGACCCACGCTGAGGCGCCGCGCCCTCCCGGCGACTGGTCGCAACGCACCGGAGCTTTCGCGCAGGTGACAGGGTTCACCTGGACTCGCCCGACGGCGGCCCCCGCCTGGACCGGATCGTCCCCCGTTCTCGATCATCGCGGCGCTGCCTCCGTCAGCCGGTGGAAAGCGCGCCGAGCGTTGCGTCGCGCGTGGCGGGAGCGAGGCTGGTCGATCCGGGTGTCCGCTGCGTGGCGCTGCCGGTCGGGCTCACCGTGGACATCGGCGCATGTCGGCGTGACAAGTCGCGTCAACACGACGCACCGCATCGCATCGCCGGAAAAATCATGATTGGTGGAAGATATCCCCATGGAGTTCGGGCCGATGCGCGCACGACAGGTGGCGGTCGAGGCGTCGACCCGAGCCGTCGACACCCTCGCCGAACCCGACTATGCGTCATCCTTCGAAATCTCGACCCCGCAGGCCGACGCTCGCTCACCCGAGCAGTGGGCACGGGCCCTCTTCGAGGAAGCCCCCCGGGCGTTGCGGCTGTTCCTGGTGTTCGGCTGGCGAACGGCACTGGGCCTTCGGCTCGGACCAAGACCCTCCGCTGACCACGTACTCGGGTGGCGCATCATCGCCACGACTTCCGATGCAACCGTCCTCGCCCTGGATTCCCCGCTGATCACGGGCCACAACGTGCTAGAGATCAAGGATTCGAGGATTCTGTTCTCAACCTTCGTACGGTACGAGCACTGGGCGGCAAAGGCGATATGGGCGATGGTGGCCCCGATCCATCACAAGACGATCCCCTTCCTCCTGCGACACGCAACACGCAAGCAGCGTTAGGACCTGCCCTCGACACCGCCGCCCGGGCGCCGTGATGTCGGGCCGGGCTGCTGGTCGAGGCCATTTCCGGCGTCGCGCACCACGGCGCCCTGCAGGGCGCCGGAGAGCACGGCGTCCCGTACGGAACCGCCCGGCAGTCGGCCGCTCGCGTTGCTGATTTCCCGGGCCGGGCCCCCTCCGGCCTCATACTCCTGGCGTCGCCGCGGGCCCGGAGCCCTGGTTCGTAGGAGCCGACCCCGCGATGCAGGGCCGAGCGCCCTGACCGGCGCGGCCGCGTCCGCCAATGCGGTGTTGGCGCCCCGGCCGCGGCGGGCGACAGGGCGTGGACGGCGTCTCCCCGGAAGGTGACGCGGCAGATCGAGGAGCCGAGCACCTCGCTCGGCCGCCACCGATGGCCGCGTCCCCGTTGCCGCGGGCATGGAGCCACGCGCCGTACCCGGCAGATCCCCATCGGGTACGGCGCCGGCCGACCTCCCCGAAGGAGCCGGGCCGTCGTGACCGGGAACGTCGTCGCCGGGCGCGCCCACAGCGGCGGCGGCGGTGAAGTCGCCCGGGGACGGTCAGGCGTGCGTCTCGGCGAGGTCCGCGATGCGCAGGAGCCCGAGGGCGTCGTCGAAGGTGGGGAGGTCGGGGTCGAGGTCGCCGTCGACGGTACGGGCGAGGCGCCGGGCCAGGTGGGCGAAGGCGTGGCCGGAGGCGTGCGGCGGCGGGTCGGTGATCGGATCGTCCTCGGGCGGCGGGGTGAGCCGGGTCGGCGTGGGTTCGTCATGGCGGGCGCCGTAGAGGGTGACGGGGTGATGGCCGGTGTGACCGGCGGCCTCGGCGCGCAGGTGTCCGTGGCTGCCGTAGGCATCGAGGCGCCAGCCGCTGCCGTGCCAGGCGATCCATGACGTGTGGATGGAGCAGAGAGCACCGTCGCCGGTACGGGCGGTCAGGGCGGAGCTGTCGGTGCTGGTCACGCCGATCGGCCCGTCCGGGCCGGACCAGGTGGGTTCGCGGGTGGCGGTGTGGCCCGTCACGTCGGTGAGGGGGCCGAAGATCCACGTGATCAGGTCGGCGGTGTGCAGGCCGTGCACCCGCAGGGAACCGGCGCCGGCGGTGGCGTCGGCGCACCACAGCGAGGTGGCGGCCCGATCGGGGCGGGTGAAGGTGGGGTAGAAGGCGGTGGCGTGGACGTTGTCCACTCGCCCGAGCCAGCCGTCCCGTACGAGCCGGCGCAGGTGCCACAGGCCGGGAGAAAAGCGCGACTGCAGGTCGACGACCGCATGCGTACCCGCGGCGTGGGCGGCGTCGACCATGTCGGTGCCGCCGGCGGTGTCCGCGGCCAGGGGTGCCTCGCACAGGACGTGCTTGCCGGCCCGCAGGGCGGCGATCGCCATCGGCGGGTGCAGGCTGGGCCGGGTCACCACGTCGACCACGTCCACCTGGTCGGATTCGCACAGCCGCCGATAGTCGTCGTAGGCGGCGGGGATGCCGAACCGCCGGGCCGCCGCCTCGGCGGTGTCGCGGTGCGCGGTGGCGATCGCGGTCACGTCGATCTCCGGGAGCCGCGCGTACACCGGCAGATGGCTGGCCGCCGCGTAACTCGCGCCGATCACACCGACCCGCAGGGGGCGGCCGGTCATGGCAGGTCCGGCCCTCCGTCCTTGCCCATGACCTCGGCGGCGAACAGTTCCATCGCGGCGAGGACGCGGTCCTGGGCGGGCCCGGACGGGTGCCGGAAGATCAGCAGGAAGTCGTCCACCCCGGCCGTGGCGCGGTAGCCGGCGATCGCGGCCCGGCATTCCTCCGGCGTACCGAAGATCATCCGGTCGCCCATCAGGTCGTCGAGGGTGATCTGGTCCGCGGCGGTGACGCCTGGCATGTCGGTGATCGCGCCGTACGTCCACAGGGTGCGCACCATGTCGACGGCGGTGGCGCCGAAGTCGCGGACGGCGTCCTCGCGGCTCTCCGCGGTCCAGCAGAACCGGATCGCCGTGACGCGCGGGCGCCGGCCGGACTCTCTGGCCGCCTCCCGGTACGCATCGCCCATCTGACGCATGGTGTCCACCGACATCAGCGCGTTGCTGATCCAGCCGTCGCCGAGCCGTCCGGCGCGGGCCAGTCCTCCTGGCGACCAGGCGGCCAGGTGGATCGGCGGCGTCGGGGACTGTACGGGGCGGGGGATCACCGAGACGTCCTGGACGTCGTAGATGCGGTCGGTGAAGGAGAACCGGTCACTGGTCCATGCCTGACGGATGATCCGCACCGTCTCGTCGAATCGCTGGATCCGGTCCTTCCAGGGCACTCCCACCGTCTGGTAATCCTCCGGCAGGTAGCCCGCGCCGAGCCCG
This sequence comes from Actinoallomurus acaciae, assembly GCF_042429965.1. NCBI lineage: Bacteria > Bacillati > Actinomycetota > Actinomycetes > Streptosporangiales > Thermomonosporaceae > Actinoallomurus > Actinoallomurus acaciae. The sequence continues at coordinate 35,097 of NZ_JBHLZP010000015.1, read as the reverse complement.
AGGAACAGTCGCCCACCGGACAGTTGGTCGAGCATGGCGGCGTCCTGGGCGAGCTCCACCGGGTTGTACAGCGGCGCGATCGCGATGCTGGTGCCGACCTTGACCCGCTCCGTACGAGCGGCGATCGCGTACGCCAGGTGCAGCGGCGAACCGAAGTACTCCTCGGAATACTTGTGCTCCGTCGTCAGCGCGGCGGAGTATCCGAGCCGGTCGGCCGCCTCGGCCTGCTCCAGGATCTCGCCCGTCACCTGATGCGGATCGCCCGAGGCAACCCCCTGGGTGAACACGACACCGAATCCCACGTTCCCGCCCTTCCTTCAGGCTCACAGTCAAAATGTGGGGTCAAAGGTGTCACAAATCAGCGCGTAGGGCGGGAAAAATCGGCCTATTCCCGACCACGGTCTCCGTCAGCCGGACGCCGGGCGACACCGCCGAAGTGCCACTTCGTAGGGCGGGGCTCGGGGTGCGGCTCGATCTCGGGATGCCACCAGGGCAGGTGGACCGCGCCCGGTTCGACCAGATCGAACCCGTCGAAGAAGCGCACGATCTCCTCCGGGTCGCGCAGCGACACCTTCTCCGTCGCCGTCTCATAGGTCTTGGTCATCGTCGACACGGCCACGGCGCCCGCAGCGCGCGTGCCGTGCGCGATCACCAGGTAGCTGCCCGGTGCCATCGCCGCCCGGAACCGCTGGATGATCCGCGCGGCGTACTCGGCGTCGGAGATGAAGTGCAACACCGCCACGAACAGCACCGCGACGGGCTCGCGCAGGTCGATCAGCCTCGTCAGCGCCGGGTCGTCGAGGATCTCGTCGGGCTTGCGGACGTCGCGTTCGATGATCGTGGTGGAGCCGTCCTCGGCCAGCAGGGCACGGCCGTGCGCGGCGACCACCGGGTCGTTGTCGACGTAGACGACCCGCGCCTCACGGGAGACCTGCCGGGCGATCTCGTGCACGTTGCCCTGTGTCGGCAGCCCGGCTCCCAGGTCGATGAACTGCCGCACCCCCTGGCCCGCGACGTACCGTACGGCACGGCCGAGGAACGCCCGGTTCTCCCGCGCGGTCTGGAACAGCTCCGGAATCACCCGGTGCATCTCCTCGACCGCCGTCCGATCGACCTCGAAATTGTCCTTGCCGCCCAGGTAATAGTCATACATTCGCGCCGGGCTCGGCTTGGTGAGATCGAACTCCGTGTGCCGTTGCCCTGGCGCGAGCGGATCACGCCACCAGTCAGCCGCGCTCAACGACCTACCTCCACACGCTCAGGGCCTTCGTGGCGACCCATTGTGTCAGCCAATCCAACCCGGCGGGAACCCGGTGAAAACTGCTCTGCTCCACGAGCGCACGGACACTCCGCCGGCCGATCCGACGCTGACGCCCGGCTATTCCTCAAGGTGGCAGGCCCCATCAGCGGCCGCGACGACGCGATCCTGCCGCCGTACGGTCCGAAGCGACGGTTCGATCACGAGGGCGGGCTCGGTGTCGTGATCGGCACAGGTGGTTCGGCCTCGGAGCCGCAACGCGCCTCCCACTTCCACACATGAACGATCAGATCGCCCACAGCCTGCGTGGAAAGCGCGATGCATCGCTCATCCTTTGACTCGCGTGCCGGCTGCGTCCCCAGGCGGCTGTACCGTCGCCGGTGCCGCCGAGGTCGGAGCCCATCGCGATCGCCACGCCTGCCTCGTAGGCGCGGGTGATGTTCTCCCGGTGGATCTCCGCGACCGTCGCCGCTTTCCGGGCCGCGTACGCTCCTACGTCTTCGCTCTCGAGGATCTCCCGGACGACCGTGAAGGTGGGCACGAGGATCGCGCCGGCATCCTTCATCGCCGTGCATGCCTCATCGTCGATGTAGCTGCCGTGTTCGATGGTCAGCACGCCGGCTTCGAGCGCCGCCATGATGCCCGGCTCGCCGTGTCCGGGTATCAGCTGATCGGCCTCGATACGTTGCATGTTCCGATCCTTCAAATCAAGATCGGCCTCTGGCCGGGCGTTTCGGTCAGTCGTCGTTCGGTGAAGTGTGGCTGTCGATTCCGACGGTCTGGCCGCCGTCGATGAGGAATTCGCCGCCGGTGGTGTACGAGGCGTCGTCGCTGGCGAGGAAGAGCACCATCCGGCTGACCTCTTCCGGCTCTCCGATCCGCGGGATCGGCTGGCGCGCGAACAACTCGGGGGACGCGCTGCTTCCCATGGGAGTTCGGATCACGCCCGGGTGTACGGAGTTGACGCGCACTCCGGTACCCGACATGTCCAGCGCCGCGGCCTTCGTCATGCCACGCACTCCCCACTTGCTCGCCACATAGCCGATACCGCCGGAGAAACCCGTGAGACCCGCTGCCGACGAGATGTTGACGACGGATCCGCGGCCACGGCTGCGCATACCGGGGAGGACGACGTGCATGCCGAGAAAGGCGCCCATGAGGTTGACGTCGATCATCCGACGGAAATGCTCAGGCGACAGTGCCTCGACACCGCCGAAGTGGACGATCCCGGCGTTGTTGATCAGAATATCCACGGCACCGAAGACGTCTTCGGTTTCACGGACGATGGATGACCATGAGTGTTCGCTCGTGACGTCGAGGTGGTGGAACCGGGCTGCGGGAAGTTCCTCGGCCAGGCCCTTTCCCTCCTCCTCGAGCAGATCGCCGATGACGACCTGGGCGCCTTCCGCGGCCAACTTGCGCACGTGAGATGCCCCCATACCGCGGGCACCACCAGTGACGATGGCGACCTTACCGTCGAAGCGCATTGCCGGAATCCTCCTTTAGATGGTGCTCAGAGGTCGCAGAAAACGTAGCGAACCGAAGGCCCCGGATCTCCCGGACGAGATGTGCATGTTGTGGTGGCACACACCTCGCCAGGAGGTCCTCCCTATTCCCGGACCATCCAGCCGTGTCAGCGCAGTGTCGCCTCGATGAAGGAAACGACCGGCGTCGGGCTCGGAACGATACGGTCGAGGGTGAATCCGGCGGAGTCCAGCAGTGCCTGGAACTCCTCCGTGGTGCGCTCGCGTCCGGTCGTGATCGCCAGCATTGTCAGGTCGATTACCTTCGCGGGGTGTGGCTCGTCTCCGGGCGGGATCACGGCCTCGATGAGCACGACCCGGGCCCCGGGCTCGGCCGCGTCCGCGATGGAACGCAGGATGCGCCGGCACGACTCGTCGTCCCAGTCGTGGAGGATGTAGGACAGGGTGTACACGTCCGCGGTCGGAACGGACTCGAAGAAGTCGCCCCCGACACCCTGGACGCGGTCGGTAAGCCCGTGCTCGGCCAGGGTCTTCTGCGCCCCCGCCACGATCTCCGGGCGGTCGAACACGATGCCCCGGCGATCCGGAGCGTCCATCAGCAACTGGGAGAGCATCGAACCGTCGGCGCCGCCGATGTCGGCGACCACGGCGCCATCCGGCAAATTGTATTCGCGGAAGAGGCCGGACCGCAGGCCGGTGGCGGCATTGGCGAAGGCGCGGTTCTGCAGTTCGGCCCTCTCGGGGTCCGAGGAGATCCAGTCGAAGAACGGCTGCCCGAAGTGCCGAGTGGCCGCGGACTCTCCCGTACGCGCCGTCGTCAGGAAGTCGCCGAACGGCCCGTAATGCGTCTCCATCCAGTAGAGGGCGCCGTACTTGAACGAGTCGGGGTGGTCTTCTCCGAGCGTCGCGCCGAGCTCCGTGACCTCAATCTGGTCCCCGTCCGTACGGAAGACGCCGAGCGTGGCGAGGAAACGGATGATCCGGCCGAGCGCGTCCGCGCTGGCGCTCGTCTCCGCCGCGAGTTGGTCGATCGTCCGTGGGCCGTTGCTCAAAATCGTCGCGACGTCGAGCTTGGCCACCACATACAGCGCCTGCGAGATCTGGAACCCCGTCAGCAACTGCAGCATCTGAAGCGACGGAGGAATCTCCAACGGCGACGCGGGAGCGTTCTCAGTGGTTCCCATGAAATGGCTCCTGACCATTGTTAGCGGGTAAGTGGTTGAAGTTTCATCAACGAGCCTCAGAGGCTAGCGAAGGTTGCGCGCATTCGTGGTTGTAGCCGTAGCCGTCGAGGTCGGCGGTCACCCTCCGGCCACGAGTCCACCCAGGTCAGCCATATTCGTTGCTCTTTTGGCCGGTGGTATCGGCACCTTCGCTCTTTCTTTCCGGCCTTACCTATCGAGGTTTGGAGACCTTACGGCCGGTCTTTCCCCTTCGTAGGCCTCAATCTTTCATGAGGCCGGTTGGGCCGTGTAGCGGCCTGGCCGACCACTGTTTCTCGCCCGGTACCCGAGAAGACGCGCAGGCGTTCAGGTCGGCAAGTCGGCCGCCGAGGACCTCGGGGTGAACTCTGAAACGTTCGTTACTCGGCACTGCCTACTGCCGAGGCCGCGTACTCCCAGAGGCGGTCTGCGGCAGCAGGGTCGACCGCCCACTTCGCCACCGCGTTGGCCAATGAGGCGGGGCCGCCCGCCATGCGTTCGGGACCGCCATCGACGACCTCGACTTCCTGGTTGTCCTCAAAGTAACGTCCGGTCACACCTTCGAGGAGCGGTGACGCCGCCAGCAATACGGCGGTCGCGACACCCTGCTCAAGCGTCTTGAACTCTTCCGGCACGATCAAATTGCCGTCCGCGTCCAACCGGCCGAGCGCCCGCAGGGTGGCCTCATCCATGTAGCGGTGAAGGTTGGTGCGTGCCTGGCCCGGAGCACAGGCGTTGGCGGTGATGCCGTCCTGCGCCCACCGGCGGCTGATTCCGACGGCAAGGAGCGTTTCGGCGGTCTTGGACTGCGCGTAGGCAAAGATGGGGTTGTACGGCCGTCGCTCGAACTGCGGATCGTCGAAGTCGAAATCCGCGACCAGCTGTGCGCCAGAGCTGACCACCACCACGCGCGCCCGCTCCGCCGCCTGAAGGGCCGGCCGCAAGCCCGTCAGCAGGGCGAAATGCCCCAGGTAGTTGATGGCAAGGTGCATTTCCCAGCCCTGCGCGTTGACCTGTCGTGTCGGAAGTGCCATGACGCCCGCGTTGGCGACGATGGCATCGACCGGGCCGTCCCAGGCGGCGCAGAAGGCACGTACCGACTCCAGATCCGACAGCTCGAGAGCGGCGACCTCGGTCTGCGGGAACTCATCGACGATCGGCTTGGCGCCGGCGAGGTCACGCCCGGTGATCGTGACCCGCGCCCCCGCGGTGGCCAGAGCGCGGGCGGTTTCAGCCCCCAAGCCCGACGTCCCTCCCGTCACGATCATGCGACGCCCGGTCAGGTCAACGCCCGCCAGCACTTCCGCCGCGGTGGCACGTGCGGCGAACGGCGTAGTAATGAGTGTCATACCTCTCCTACCAGTTGGGTTGCGGGCGAGGCCGCAACCGCCTTCGTGAACTCGGATCACCAGGGCTGTTTCACCTGAACGCCGGACCGCCGTGCGGGTCTTCACGCTGGAGCCGGAGGGTCCGCCCCTCCGGGTGCCGGCCGGTCGACCGCTATCCGTTATCTCTTCCGATGTCATCCGCCCGCAAACGACGCAAGGTAAGGCCAGGTACATAAGACATGCAGGCATAGTGGCACGCCGTCGGGCCTTCCCTCGTTACGGGGAATCCTCGCAGCTCGGTCTCTGGTCGACCGCCCGGCGGAGTTGGAGACCAGCCTCAACCTTGATCTCGGACACGGGATTTATGCGCCTTGAGCGAGCATAACTGACATGGTGAGTGACTGAACTGTTGAATTGATGTCCGAGCCGGGACGGTGTTTTAATCAGAAGCCAGAGAGCCGCGCTTGGCGTTCGTCGATAAAGGCGCGACAACCTTACAGAGAGACTCTTTGATCAGATGATGGCGGGTCCAGGATCAGAACCCGGATAGTCTGTACAGACCCATCGCGCGACCACTCCGACCTGCGTGTTCGCCGCCACCCTCGATTTCGGCCGATATTTGTTTCGATCATGGTTTGAGCGGTTGTCACAACGAGGTGACCGCCACCAGGACATGCGCACCCTCGACGCACGCTTTTCGCTCCCGATCGATTCACCTCGGCCGTTTCACAACTGGCGACCGGCTACATCATTCCTGCACGCCGAACTTCTCCAGCTCCCGGCCTACATCCAAGCGTCGCCGTCTTCCCGTCGGCTGGTGCGGACAAGCCACTCCACCGGCCATGCCCATCCTGCCCTCAAGCTAAAAGGAAGACATATCAGCCGGTCAACTTGATACGAACGACCGGCGCGAACCAGCTTTGCGGCGCGGCACGCCGGAACCAACGCAGGAAGAACGCGTACACCGCCTCACGGTCGGAAGCCGTCGATTGCCAGTTCCAGCAGGCGGTCGGCTTGGGCGGCGCCGGCGGGGTCGTCGGGGGTGCGCCACAGGCAGCTCATGAGCATGATGACGTCGACCGGATCGATGCCGGGGCGTATCTCGCCGGCGCGTTCGCACGCGTCGAGGAGTTGGGCGACGGCGGCCGTTACCGGGGGCCACGAGGCGCTGACGACCTCCTGCGCAGCGGCGGAGTGCAGTGCTTCGCCGAGGCCGTGCTTGATGCGCACGTAGGCGGCGAGGGTGGTGAACCACTGACGCAGCGCGTCCAGCGGGGTGTGGTCGGCGAGGACGTCCGACACCGAGTCGACGAGGCGGCCCATGTCGTTCCGGTGGACCTCCAGGATCAGCGCCTCGCGGGTCGGGAAGTGCCGGTAGAGGGTGCCGGCGCCGACGCCGGCACGCTTGGCGATCGAGTTGAGCGAGGCGTCCGCGGACTCGGCCAGCGCGTCGTGGGCGACCTGGAGGATCGCCTCCCGGTTCTTCAGCGCGTCGGAGCGCTGCGGCGCGGCGTCGGGCACGGGTCCTCCTGGTGTGCGGGCGGTCGCCCGATTGCGATCCGGAGAGTTCTCCGTTAATGTCGCCGGAGCTAGGCGGAGAGTTCTCCGCTTACTCTCGTCTCCCACTTTAGGAGTCCTCCGTGCGCTACATCAAGCTCGGCCGCACCGGCCTCGACGTCTCCCCCGTGGCCATCGGCGCCATGACCTACGGCGAGCCCGGCCGCGGTCACCCCGTCTGGTCGCTCGACGAGGAGGCCGGCCGCCCTCTGATCCGGCATGCCCTGGAGGCCGGCATCAACTTCTTCGACACCGCCAACATGTACTCCTACGGCTCCAGCGAGGAGATCCTCGGCCGCGCCCTCAAGGACTACGCGCGCCGCGACGAGGTCGTCATCACCACCAAGGTGCGCCACACCATGCGTCCCGGCCCCAACGGCAAGGGCCTTTCCCGCAAGGCGGTCATGACCGAGATCGAGGACAGCCTGCGCCGCCTCGGCACCGACCACGTCGACGTCTATATGATCCACCGCCTCGACAACGCGACGCCGCTGGAGGAGACCCTGGAGGCCCTGCACGATGTGGTGAAGTCCGGCAAGGCCCGCTACCTCGGCGCGTCCTCCATGCACGCCTGGCAGTTCGCCAAAGTCCTCCATCTTCAGGAGCGCCACGGCTGGGCCCGGTTCGTCACCATGCAGGACCACTACAACCTGCTCGCCCGCGAGGAAGAACGCGAAATGCTCCCGCTCTGCGCCGACGAGGGCGTCGCCACCATGGTGTGGAGCCCCCTGGCCCGCGGCCGCCTCGCCCGCCCCGCGGACCAGGCGCACGCCACCGAGCGCGCCGCGACCGACGGCGCCTACGCCGACATGCTGTACACCGACGACGACCGGCAGATCCTCGACGAGGTCGGCGCCGTCGCCGACGCTCGCGGTGTCACCCGCGCCCAGGTCGCCCTCGCCTGGCTACGCCGCAACCCCGTCGTCGCGGCCCCCATCGTCGGCGCCCGCACGATCCAGCAGATCGACGACGCCGTCGCCTCCCTCGATCTCGACATCACCGACGAGGAGGCCCGCCGCCTGGAGGCCCCCTACACCCCCCGCCACGACTTCCAGGGCATCTCCGACGAACGCGAACTCGAGCGCATCAAGGCCGGCATCCCCGGCTACGCCAACCTCTGACGCCGCGCCGGAGCCTGCGGTCGGCGCCGGCCGATCCGCAGCGTGCGTCGACCATCAGACGCTGCGTCACCCCGTCGTGGCGGAGCCGTCGGTGACTCTTTCGTCCCCGGTCCAGTCGGTGTTGAAGCCGGCCAGGTGCGGGTGGTACATCTCGTCACCCGAGTGCTGGGTGAATTCGACCTTCACCCACAGCGCGTCCAGTCCGAACATCTCCGTGCACGCGTCGATCAGGGACCGGGCCAGGCGGGCCCGGGTCCGCACAGGCCGTCCGCTCCGGATGTCGCACATGATGAGGGCCGAAGGGGTCGGGGGCGCGTTCTCGTGGCATCGCCACACGCCGCCCTCGCCGAGGTCGTGCACGGACACGGTGAGCAGGTCCATGCCGACCTGCATGATCTCCGCATAGATCTCGCCGACGCGCTGCGCGAGGTCCTGCTTGGTCGCAGCCGTGGTGGTCAGCGGCAGGTCGATTTGGATGGATGGCATCGGGGTTCCCTTTCGCTAGCGCCGCTGTCGCGACAGATCTTTCGAGGACTCACGCCGTACGGCCGCCTCCAGTGCCTGTGCGGCGCCGAACAGGAGGTGCTCGTTGCCCGGGGCGGTGACGAGTTGTACGGCGGCCGGCAGTCCGTCGCACCGGCCCGCCGGGACGCTGATCGCCGGTATGCCGGTCAGATTCCACGGGCTGGTCAGGGAGAGCAGGGCCGAGCGCACCTCGAGTTCGGTGCCGTCGACGTGCACGCTGCGCGTGTCGAGAGGGGGCGCCACGAACGGGACCGTGGGAAGAGCAAGCAGGTCATGGGCCCGCAGCAATTCCCGCACGATCGTACGCAGTTCCCCACGCGCCTTTTCGGCCTGTTCGTAGTCCGATGCCGAGACCTTCCCGCCGTTCTCGAGTCGCGCGAGGACTTCGGCGTCGATCAGGTCTCGATCTTCGTTCAGGTGATGCCGATGCACCTCATATGCTTCTCTGCTCTGGAGGGTGGTGAACAGGTCGAACAGGGTCTGGCGGCGGTCCCATCCCGGGAATCCGCGCACCGTTTCCGGTGCGAAGCCGACGCGGGCCAGAAGGTCGCGGGCCATTTCCTCGATACGCGGGTCGCACGTCGCGATGTCGCCGCTCTTGATCCAGCCGACCGTGATCGACCGCGAGTCGTGGGACGGCCGGCTCAAGGGCCGGTCGGTGAGAGCCTGGTAGCCGATAAGGGCGTCTTCGACCGAGTCGGCGAACACGCCGACATGATCGAGTGTGGGTGCCAGCGGGTACACACCCGTACTCGGGACGGCGTCGTACGTGGGCTTGAATCCGACGACTCCGCACAGGGCGGCCGGTACCCGGACCGAGCCGGCGGTGTCGGTTCCCAGCGACAGGGGGACCATTCCCGAGGCCACGGCCACCGCGCTCCCTCCGCTGCTGCCGCCCGAGATTCGGCCGGGATCGTGGGGGTTTCGTGAGGGGCCGTGCAGCGAGCGGTCGCCGGTCGCGCCGTACGCGAACTCGTGCAGGGTGGTCTTTCCGACGATGACCGCGCCTTGGTCGCGCAGCCGTGTGATGACTTCGGCGTCGCGCGTGGCCACGGCCCCGAACGATGTCGCCGAGCCGCACGTGGTGGGCAGGCCCGCCATGTCGATGAGGTCCTTGACGGCAACGGGTATGCCGTGGAGCGGGCCTCGGTCGACGCCGGTGGCCAGTTCCCGATCTGCTCGACGTGCCGCCTCGTACGCCCCGGCCTCGTCCACCAGGGCGAACGCGTTCACGGTCGCGTCGCGATCGTTGATTCTCCGCAACGCGTCCGCGGCCAGTTGGGCGGCCGAGACCTCCCGGCGGCGCAAGGCGCGTCCGAGGTCGGTGATCGTGGGCTGGGGGCCAAGGCCAAGGGGCTGAGTCATGAGGCGATTCCCGGTACGAGGTTGAGCAGAGGCACGATCAATGCGGTGGAGATGCTCATCGAGGCCACGTTCCCGACGAACGGGTGGAAGTCCGCCGGCAGACGGCGCGAGATCGCGGCCGCGAGAGGGGGACCGACGAGTGCGCCGATGAGAGCTCCGGCGATGACGGATTGGGGGGTGCCGCCGAAGGCCAGCACGGTTGCCGGCGCGACCGACACCACGGGGACGAAGGTCGGGTAGAAGCCCAGCAGCTGCCACCTGCGCCGCCAGATCAGGACGCCGACGAGCGCCGTGACGGCCTGGCTCGCGAGCACGGCCAGGAACAGACCGCTTCCGTAGGCGAGCGCCGAGGGGCTGATCAGGTAGGCGATGACCGCGCCGGCGAGCATCGCCCCGCTCGCCCATTCGTTGCCGAAGAACTGCGCCTCGCTGAAATCGGCCAGCGCCCGGCGGAGAACCCACAGGAGCGACATCGCCGGCGCGTCGTTTCGTGTGAGGTTCTCGACCTCGCGAGCGGCCCGCCAGGCGCCGGGCACCGGCATCCACGGCAGGTACCGGCATGTCCCGAACGCCGCGAAAGCCCCGAGCCACATGCCTGTCGTGGCGCCGACGACCGGGGGAAGGTGGCTGGGCCCGCAGACGTAGTCGACCACGAGGATCGACGCGGGAGGCGTCAGCAGGGCTCCCGAGACGGCGGCGGTCACGCAGACCCGAAGCCGGGGTCCGTAAAGAACGACCATGGCGGGCGCCGTGGCGACGAGTGGCACGAAGAGGGGCTGCCACACTCGCGGCTGTAGCGTCCACCCCCAGGCCAGGACGCCCAGGACCAGGCTCGCAAGCGCACTGCCCACCACCGCGGGCCAGATTCCGGTGCCGCAGGCCTGGACGAAGCCCGCCCATCGTCGCGCGCCTCGCTGTGCCAGATGACCGAACAGACCGCCCAGGAGCAGGCCCAGGCTGGCCGTGGCCACCGCGTAGAACTGCGGCTCGGTCATTGAGGCGATCAGCCAGGAGGCCAGGCCCCGTGCGTCGGTATAGGCGCCGTACCATGCCTGACCTGCGACTGGGTGGACACTTGCGGCAACCGTCAAGGCTGCGAACGCCACGAGAGCGACGCAGCCGGCCGCCGTGGCGAGACGCGTGGCGATGCGCAGTACGGGAACGCTCCCGTTGTCGCGGGGGGCCACCATGACGTCAGCGGGGCAGGGGCGAGCCGCCGCGGTAGCCGAGCATCTGGTCGTACAAGTCGGTACGACGATCGCGGTGCAGGTCGTTGAGCTGGTTCCAGATCGGGGCCGTCCGTGCCGCGGTGAGATCGACGTCGGCGTAGAGGATGGTGTCCTCCTCCGGACCGGCGATACGGCCGATGGGCCATCCGTTCGTCCCCGCGATGAGGGAGTTCCCCATGAATCCCGCGCCGCGCTCCTGGCCGATCCTGTCCGCGGTGGCGATGAACACGTTGTTCGCGTGCGCCGCCGTCATCGTCAGGTAGGCGGCCATGCACACGCCGCTCGCGTCGTACAGCGGTGGCGGCGTCCAGACCCAGCCGGTGGGGATACAGATGATGTCCGCACCCATCTGGGCCACGATCCGAGCCGTCTCGGGGAACCAGATGTCCCAGCACACCAGCAACCCGATCCGCCCGATGCGGGTGTCGAACACCGAGAACCCCTCATCGCCCGGCGTGAACCACAGCTTCTCGGTGTTCCAGAGATGGGTCTTGCGGTAGCGGCCGATGTACCCCTCGGGTCCGACGAGGACCGCGGTGTCGAACAGCCTCTGACCGTCCTGCTCGACCACGCATCCCACGATGTACACGTCGCGCTCGGCGGCCAATCGGACGAACGACTGCACGGTGGGACCGTCCGGGACCGCCTCGGCGTGCGCGAAGGCCTCCTCCCGGGTCTCGAAGACATAGCCGGTGGTGGCCAGTTCGGGGAGGACGATGAGGCCGGCACCGGAGTCCGCGGCGGCCCGCAGCCGCGTCTCCACCGCCAGCGCGTTGGCCTTCAGGTTCTCGACGCCCACGCGTGGCTCGAACTGCGCTACCGCAACCCGAACCGGGCTGACGCTGGTGTCCTGCTGTTCCGCCATGAACTCTCCTCCGCCTCGCTACCCAGAATCCAGTTGCTTTTTGAAACCGGATTGCGATGACCCTAGGGCAGACGGTTTAAACTTGCAACCACTTTGGTGAGTCGTTCTCAGCCGGTCGGACAGGGGTAGTGATGGCAGCACGGGGCGTGAGCCACCAACGGGCGGAGTGCCCGGTCGCCAGGACCGTGGACGTGATCGGGGACCGCTGGTCCCTGCTCATCGTCCGTGACGCCTTCGACGGGATCCGTCGATTCAGTGAGCTGCAGCGGAACCTGGGGCTGGCCAAGAACATCCTGGCGGCCCGCCTCCGTACGCTCGTGGCCCAGGGCATCCTGGACGTCGTCCCGGCGGCCGACGGGTCCGCGTACCACGAGTACGTCCTGACCGCGAAAGGCCGCGAGCTGTTCGGCGTCATCGTGGCCCTCAGAAAGTGGGGAGAGACGCACCTGTTCGAGGAGGATGAGCCCCACTCTGCGCTTCTGGACACCGAGCACGAGCTTCCCGTCACGCTCCAGGTCACGAACGCCAAAGGCCGGCCGATCAGTGCCGCCGACGCGTTCGTACGCAAGGTGTCCACGAGTTCGACCTGAACCCGTCGCGCGGCGTACGGCCGTACGCCGTCCGCGGGTTCGCTGTGGCCCGGCGCCGGGGTCGGCACAGGGGCCGAGGTGCCGACCCCGGCGCCGAGCGGGGGGCGGATGGGTCTCTAGGGGGATGTGCCTCACGTTCGGGGGGCCGGTGAGACGAAGACCCATCCGCGATCAACGCCCGGCGGGGAGGCCCTGTGCCGCCGAGCGCCGAACCGGGGCGGCCGATACGACCGCTGGTTCGAACATGTCGTCGTGGATCGGAACGCTGGATCCATCGGGCAGCAGTTCGCCCGTGTCGTCGAAGACGATCACGCCGTTGCACAACCGGCCCCACCCCTGCTCGGGGTGGTAGGCCACCAGACGCGCCGCGTCATGATCGGCGGCATCCGCGGGCGGACACGGCGGCCGATGCCCACACGCACGCACGGTGTCGGCCGCCCGGGTCCGCGGACGGCGCGTCCCGGGAACGTGGTTCATCATCGGACTTCGCCCCCTCTCCGGCTTCACTGGCTGTGAACGGAGTCCTGTCCCTGCTCGCCAGCATGCACGAATCAGTAGCAGATTGCAACTCTTTGCCCGCGGCGTGATAGTTTTAATCTGCAACTACCGAGGAGGTGTCATGTCGCGCACCACCACGCGAGTCCCGAACTCCGACCGGCCCGAGCTCGACTGGACGGATCCGGACTGCCCGGTCGCCCGCACGGTCGATCTGGTCGGCGACAGGTGGAGCCTTCTGGTCATCCGCGACGCGATGGACGGGGCGCGATCGTTCACCGAGTTCCAGCGGCGCACCGGCATCGCCCGCAACATCCTCACCGAGCGCCTCCGCAAGCTCACCGCCCGCGGGCTCCTCGCCCAGCGCACCGCGCCGTCGGGCCGCCGCCGGGAATACGTGCTCACCGACGCCGGCCGAGACCTCTTCCCCGTGATCGTCACCCTGCGGCAGTGGGGGGAACGCCACGCCTTCTCCCCCGGCGAGCCCCACTCCACCCTTGTCGACCGGCACGGCATCCCCGTGCCGGAGATCGCGCCGACCGGCGCCGACGGCACCCTCCTCGACACCGACAGCGCACGCGTGCAAAAGGTCCGTTAGAGAGCAGACCTTCGGCGCCTTCAGACCGCGAAGGACGTCGCGATCCACGGTCGGCGGTCAGGACGGCTGGACGTCGTCGAAGAGGGCGAGGGCTTCGGCGGGGTCCGGGCTCACGAGGCGTTCCAGACCGGCCGTCGTCATCTTCGCCCACCTGCCGGCCCGTGCCTGCATCTGTTCCTCGAAGGCGCGGACGACCTCGTCCAGATCCTCAGGGCCGGGGGCGGCGGCGATGGACTCGGCGAGTTCGGCGCCTTCCAGCATCGCGAGGTTCGCGCCCACGCCCAACGGGGGCATCAGGTGGGCGGCGTCGCCCAGTAGCGTCACCCCGGGAACGTGGGCCCAGGCGTGGGACACGGGCAGGACGTGGAGGGGCCGGTGGACGAAGGCGGTGCCGTGGCGAAGGAGGTCGAGGACGGGAGCGGCCCAGCCGTCGAACAGGGCCAGCAGGCTTGATCGCACGGCCTCGGCGTCGGCCAGGTCCAGGCCCGCCCGCCCGTTGAGGCCCAGATGCCGGTCCAGGTTCGTGTGCCAGTCCAGCGGCGCGCGGAACTGGGCGTACACCTTGACGTGGCCACCGCTGTTGCGCTGGGCGACGAGCGCGCGGTTCACGCCGTACACGGCCATGGAACCGTCGCCGATCAGCCGGGCGAGGCCGGGGTGGCGGGTGTCGATGTCGTCCAGGGAGGTCTCGACGAAGGTGACGCCGGTGTAGTGCGGCGTCGCGGACGAGATGGCCGGGCGGACCCGGGACCAGGCACCGTCCGCGCCGATCACGAGGTCGAACGTCTCCTGCCGCCCGTCCGCGAAATGGACCAGCACGCCGTCCCGGGTCCTCGGCACCACCTCCGTCACGCCCCGTCCCCACCGAACGTCGAGGGGGCCGAGCAGCAGGTCACGGAGTTGCCCGCGGTCGATCTCGGGATTGGCCCGGTCGCCCGGACGGGGCTGCCAGTCGCGGAGGACGGTGCCGTCGGTGTCCAGGATGCGCATGGCCTGCCCCTCGGGACGGGACAGCGCCCGGAACTCCGCCAGCAGCCCCGCCTTGTCCAGCGCGAGCTGGCCCATTCCTTCGTGCAGGTCCAGCGTGCCGCCCGGGGGCCGTGCGTCGGGGGCGGGATCGCGTTCGAGGACGGTGACGGCGTGATCATGGCGGTGCAGGACACGGGCGAAGGTGAGGCCGGCGGGGCCGCCCCCGATCACGGCGATACGATGTCTCATGGCGATACAACGTATTTTGATGAGACAGCGTATTGCAACAGTACGATGTATCCATGACTGTCTGGGACCGGCCGGAGCCGCCGACTCGCCCCGTGCCGCTCGACCGGGAGCGGATCGTCGCCGCCGCCGTCGCGCTGGCCGACGAGGGCGGGCTGGAGGCGGTGTCGTTGCGCAAGGTCGCCGCCCGGCTGGACGTCGGCCCGATGCGGCTGTACGGATACATCTCCACCAAGGAGGAGCTGTTCGACCTCATGGTGGACGAGGTCCACGCCGAGATCCTCCCCGAGGAGGAGCCCGGCGACTGGCGGGAGGCGCTGCGCGTCCGCGCCCACCGCACCAGGCAGGCCACCCGCCGTCACGAATGGCTGGCCGACCTGCTCGGTGGCCGTCCGACCCTGGGCCCGAACGCTCTCGCCGTGACCGAGGCCACGCTGGCCGCTCTCGACGGCCTCGCCGACCTCGACACCGTCATGCGCGCCGTGGAGACCGTCAGCGCCTACTCCACCGGCGCGATCAGGCGCGAGATCGCGAACCTGCGGGCCGAGCGCGCCACGGGCCTGTCCAAGCGCGACTGGCAGCGCGCCTCCGGCCCGCACGTGAGGAGGATGCTGGCCACGGGCCGCTTCCCGGCGCTGGCCAAGGCGGTGCACGACGGCGCGGAGGTGGACGCCGAGGAGTCCTTCGCGACCGGCCTGGACTGGGTCCTCGACGCCGTGGCCGCCAAACTCACGTGACGCGGCGTCGCCAGGCCTGCCGTGGTGATCGGCTTGGCGGGCGGGAGGCCTACGGCCGGCGACCGGCGGGGCGCGCGGCCGCTGGCAGCTGTCCTGCGGTCGCCGGACTCCAGCGCGCGAGTGCGTCGCCGAGCCCGGGCACCGACGCGATCACCCGATGCGCGATCGGATCGGTGTGCTGGAGGAAGGCGAAGTGGCGGGCCGCGTGGGCGGCGACGTGGCCGGTCGTCAGCTCTTCCGGGGACGGGGCGGCGGGAGCGGCCGACCGTGCCGGTGCGGGTGTCCGCAGGGGTACGGCGGGAAGCTCGGGCCGGGGATCGGGACAGCAGGCGTAGGTGAGGATGACGCGGTCCGCCGGCTCGTGCCGCCAGCTGGTGGAGTGCAGAAGGTGCGCCGTGGCGTGTTCGGACAGGCCGAGCAGTCCGCGGGCGACGTCGTCGGGGCGCCGGCCGGCGTGGAGTTCCCGGGAGAGCCGACGGTAGGCCAGGCCGTCCGGGAGCAGGACACGAAAGACCAGGACCTCCACCACGACCGTGGAGGCGGCCGTGCCGGGCAGGACCGCACCGGACGCTTGCTGCGAACTCATCGCAGTAGCATGTCAGATGCAGTTGATCAGGATGACGCGTCCGCCGGAGAGCCATCGGCCGCGGGCGGCGTCCCCGGCGGCCGCGGGGTGCGGATACGCCAGTCACTGCCGTACGGCGTGTCGCGGAGCTCTATGCCGGCCGCGGTCAGCGCTTCACGGATGCGGTCGGCCAGGCCGTACAGACCGGTGCCGCGTAGTTCATTCCGTACGTCGACCAGTGGCTGGATCGCGGGCTCGAGAAGCCGGTGCGGATCGCGGAAGCCGCGGGCGGCGGCCTGGCCGAGGCGGACGATGAGGCTCCGCACGACGTTCCGGGCCCAGTCGGCGCCCTCGTCCTCTTCGGTGTCGGCCGCCCAGGCCGCGACGGCGGTCTCGATGTCGAGGACGACCTGGACCATCGTGCCCGCCTCACCTCCGCGCTCGGCCGCCTTGAAGCGTTCTTCGCCGTCCAACACCGCATCACGCAGGGTGGCCGCCCGGGGCGCCGGCCGCTCCGGCACGTCGGCCTGCCTGCGCGCCGGTCGCCGCCCCGTGCCGCGTACGAGCGACCGCAGTTCGGACAGCGCGATCGTCTCGGCCGTGGGAACGACGATGTCACCTCCCCGGCGCCGTACGGTCAGGCCTCCCCGGCCGTGGACCTCGACCCGGTCGTTGTCGGCGTCGATGACCACCGCGGTGCGCTCGTCGACGCCGAGCACCGCGGCGTCGTCGGGCAACTCCCTCTCGATCAGGCGGAGGCGGCGTTCGCCGAGATAGCAGTACCGGGTGTCGTGGGTGCCGCCCTCGGTGTTGTCGTAGTGCGGGATGACGGCGACCTTCAAGCCGTGGCGGCCGAGCACGTCCAGCCCCGCCAGCCAGTGCGGCGGATACCCGGCCTTGTAGACCTCATAGACCGGCAGTGACAGCAGCCCCAGGGTGCAGGCGGCCGCCGAGGCGAACACGAGCACGGCCCGCCCCGTCCGCGCGTGGTCGGCCAGCGCCGCGCCGACGGGTCCGCCTCTCCAGAGCCCGAGGGCGTACGAGGGGCTGCCCGGCCCGGCGAACACCCAGTCCGCCGACCGCAGCGCCGCCACACCCCGGTCGGCGGCGGGGTCCTGCGCCGTGCGCAGACCGGGAGGCACGCCCACCCGCAGGTCGACGCTGCGCGCGAAGTACCCCTGGGCCCGGGTGGAGATGTCGGCGGCGTTCTCCTGGAACCCGTACGGGCTCTCCAGCAGCACCGCCGCGCTCGGACGGGCGAGGGCGACCACGCACCGATGCACGCGGACCATCGTCGGGCTGGTCTCACCCGATCCCATCAACGTGATCAGGTGGCGGCTCTCGTCGGCGGTCACGTGCCGGCGACGACCGCGAAGCGATGGTCACCGCCCAGCAGGCGCTCCCAGGGCGGCCGGGGCGAGGCGATGGCCCATTCGTGTCGGTCGGCTTCGGGCATTGACCCTCCCGGAGGACGTGGCACTATCGCAATATCAACGCAGTTGCGAACATTCCGCAATACCTTGGGGTCCGGTCACCACGGATGCCGATGGAGTCATCAAATGGAGACGGAGCAGCGCGCCACCGAGGCGGTCGAGCTCATGCGCTCGGCCGGATTGCGGATCACCCGTACCCGACGGGTGATCGTCAAGGTCCTGGCGGGGAGCGATCGCCACCTGAGCGCGGAGCGCGTCTTCACGCTGCTGGCCGGCGCCGGCGAGCGCGTCGACCTGGCCACGGTGCACCGCACCATGACGACGCTGGTCGAGCTGGGTCTCGCGCACGCGGTGAACACGCCGCAGGCGGCGGTGTTCGGGCTGACCCATCGGCCGCACGCGCACGCGGTGTGCCGCTCGTGCGGAGAGACGGCCGACACCGCCCGCCTGGAGCCGCCGGGGGACGCACCGCCGGGCTTTCACATCGACGGCATGGTGCTGCAGGGCACCTGCGGCCGGTGCACCCGATCCCCCCTCTAGCTCCGGCAGCCGCGGTGATCTACCTTATTGCCAGAAGGTCGCAACTGCGATCATGATGCGACACGAGTGGCAGGGAGCAGACGCCATGCACATCCCCGACGGGTACCTCAGCCCCCAGACGTGCGCGGTGGGCTTCGTCGCGGCGATCCCGGTGTGGACCATCGCGGTCCGCCGGGTGCAACGGGTGGTGAAGAACCGGCATGTGCCCACCCTCGCGGTGCTGTCGGCGGTCAGCTTCCTGGTGATGATGTTCAACGTGCCGATCCCGGACGGCACGACCGCGCACGCCGTCGGCGCGACGATCATCGCGATATTGCTGGGACCATGGGCGGCGGTGCTGGCGGTCAGTGTGGCGCTGGCCTTCCAGGCCCTGTTGTTCGGTGACGGCGGAGTCCTGGCGTACGGGTTCAACTGCGTGAACATGGCGGTCATCGCGCCGTTCGCGGGCCTTCTCATCTACCGGCTGCTGTCCGGCGGCGCGGAGCTGACCAGCCCCCGCCGGCCGGTCGCGGCGGCCATCGGCGGCTACGTCGGCATCAACCTCGCCGCACTCGCCGCGGCGATCGAGCTCGGGCTGCAACCGACGCTGTTCCACAACTCCGCGGGCGTCCCGCTGTACGCGCCGTATCACCTGTCCCAGACCATCCCGGCGATGGCGCTGGCCCACCTGACGGTCGCCGGTGCCGCCGAGGCGATC
Organism: Actinoallomurus acaciae; assembly: GCF_042429965.1. Taxonomy (NCBI): domain Bacteria; kingdom Bacillati; phylum Actinomycetota; class Actinomycetes; order Streptosporangiales; family Thermomonosporaceae; genus Actinoallomurus; species Actinoallomurus acaciae. Next base: position 16,293 of record NZ_JBHLZP010000015.1, on the reverse strand, counting down.
CTGACCGCGGGCGTCGTGACGTACCTGCAGCGCGCCAACATCGGGCTGCTGCGCGTCAACCACCCGAACGTGCCGGTGCCCGGCGAGGCCGCCGGGAGGACTCCGCGCCGCGTCCGCCCCATCACCATCGCGCTCGGCGCCGTGGCGGTCATGGTGGTGCTCACCCCGCTCGGGCTGCTCGCCCCCGGCGGCGCGTTCGGCGAGGACGCGCCCGAAGACCTGGACCTGCACAAGTACCACCTGAACGCGGTGCCCAGCGGACTGAACAAGTACAACGGCTTCTGGCACCACGCGATTTTCAACGGCTATGACTTCAGCTCCGACTCCCACCCGACCGTCGGCTACGTCATCTCCGCCATCGTCGGCATCGCGGTGATCGGCGCGGTCATCTTCCTCATCGGCGCCGCCGTCCGGTGGTTCACCGGCCGGCGCGCCTCCCACCAGGAGCCGGCGCAGCAGTCATGACCCAGGCCGCCGAGGAGTCCCTGCGCGTTCCCGAATGGCTGCTGCAGGGCGAGCTGGCGATGTGCCCGTGCGGGTGCGTCGGCAAGCGCAAGAAGGGCAGCTACGTCGAGAAGACCCTGAGCGGCGGGGCCGGGCTGCTGCGGCAGGTGATGTTCAGCGACGACGTCTCCGCCCAGGGCGGTCTGCTGCAACGTCTGGACCCGCGGGTGAAGTTCGTCTCGCTGATCGTGCTGCTGGTCGCCGGCGGGCTGGCGCGCAACATCCCGACGCTGCTGGCGATGTACGCGGTCACGCTCGCCCTCGCGGCGGCGTCGAGGCTGCCGATCGGCTTCTTCGTCAAACGCGTCTGGCTGTTCGTGCCGATCTTCACCGGCATCGTCGTCCTGCCCGCCACGCTCTCGGTCGTCACGCATGGGCACGTCGTGCTGACCCTGTGGCACTGGCACGGCCACGCCGAGGGGTTCACCGGCCAGGGCCTCACCTCGGCCGGGCTGGTCGTCAGCCGTGTCGCGGTCTCCATCTCCCTGGTGGTGCTGCTCACCCTCACCACGCCCTGGGTGCGGCTGCTGGCCGCGCTGCGCGCCGTCGGCGTCCCGCGCATCTTCATCTTGATCATCGGAATGGCCTACCGGTACATCTTCCTGCTGCTGGGCGCGGTCACCGACATGTACGAGGCCCGTAAGGCCCGTACGATCGGTGCGACCGCCCACGACCGGGGCGCACGCGCGTTCGTGGGCGCGACCGGCGGAGCCCTGTTCGGCAAGGCCCACCAGCTGTCCGAAGAGGTGCACCAGGCGATGACCGCCCGCGGCTACCGCGGTGACGCCAAGACCCTCGAACGCTTCGCCCTCACCCGCTTCGACGTCCTGGCCGCGGTCTGCTGCCTCGCACTCGCCGCGGCCGTCCTGACCGGAGACCACTTCCTTGGCCACTGAACCCGCCACCGGCACCGCGCCGGCCCCGGCCGCCGAACGGGAGATCCAGCTCGCCTGCCACGAGGTGTCCTACTCCTACCTCGACCGGTTCCCGGCACTGGATGAGATCTCGCTGAGCGTACGGGCCGGTGAGCGGGTCGCGCTGCTCGGCGCGAACGGATGCGGCAAGTCCACACTGCTCAAGCTCCTCGACGGCCTGATCTTCCCCACCTCCGGGGAGTTCACCGCCTTCGACCATCCGGTCACCGAGGACACCCTTGAAGACGAGCAGTTCTCCGAGGCGTTCCGTTCCCGCGTCGGGTTCGTGTTCCAGAACTCCGACGCCCAGGTGTTCTCCCCCACCGTCCGCGAGGAGGTCGCCTTCGGCCCGCTCCAACTCGGCCACACGCCCGAGCAGGCGCAGGTGCGCGTGGAGGAGACCCTCGCCATGCTGGGCATCGCCGACCTCGCCGACCGCGCGCCGTTCCAGCTGTCCGGCGGGCAGAAGAAGCGCGTCGCCATCGCCGGCGTGCTGGCGACCAACCCCGAGGTCCTGCTGTTCGACGAGCCCACCGCCGCACTCGACCCACGCTCGCAGTACTGGCTGACCGACCTCATCGAACAGCTCGGCGCCGCCGGCAAGACCATCGTCCACGCCACCCACGACCTGGACGTACTCCCCCAGATCGCCGACCGCTGCGTGGTCTTCTCCGAAGAGCACCGCATCGTCGCCGAAGGCACCCCCACCGAGATCCTCGCCGACCGCGACCTGCTCCTGTCGGTCAACCTCATCCACGCCCGGTCCCGCCTGCCGCACTGACCGGCTTCGCCGGAAGGCGACATGAGTGATGGGCAGGTCGGTCCCGCCGTCGCGGCTGGGAAACACGGAGATGTGGATGCCCTGGCTGCCGCGGATCGAGACGGGGAACCGCGCCGGAGCGTACGCGGCCGGGGTTCTCGGCCCTGTACCAGGCGATACCACGTACCAGGCGATACCACCCGCCGGGGCGTGATCCGCCCGGCGAGGTCCGGCACGAACCGCCCGGTCCACGGACCCGCCGCCAGGACCACCTGCCGTACGCGGTGGTCCCGGTCGGGTGTGCGGACGCGCCCGCCATCGCCCGCGCGTCGAGGACCTCATGCGAAAGAGAGAACTCCTCGATGGAGGACAGCACGTTGCCGACGTCATCCGATACAGCCCGATGAGGGAATGTGTCGCGTTCAGGGCGGTTGGACCATGATGGAGATCGATCTCGATCGGCATCGCGCCTCCCGCGATGTGAGCGGCGCCCACCGGGCCGGCGGAGACGATGTTCGCAGCACGCTCACCGGCTCGGCGGGCGCCGCGGCTTATTTCGCCCGCGCCGCCTCGAAACGCGCGTTGACGTCGTCCCAGTTGACCAGCGACCACAGTTTCTGCACGTAGTCGGGACGCACGTTGCGGTACTGCAGGTAGTACGCGTGCTCCCACGCGTCGAAGACCAGCAGCGGCGTCGTGTTCATCCCGACGTTGCCGTGGTGGTCATAGATCTGCTCGACCACCAGCCGGCGGCTCAGCGGCTCCCAGGCCAGCACGCCCCAGCCCGACCCCTGCACCGTGGAGGTCGCGCTGGACAACTGCTTGGCGAAGGCGTCGAAGGACCCGAAGTGCTCATCGATCGCCGCGGCCAGCTCACCGTCCGGCCGGTCGCCGCCGTCCGGTGACAGGTTGTCCCAGAAGATCGTGTGCAGCACGTGCCCGGACAGGTTGAACGCGAACGTCTTCTCCAGTCCGACCAGACCCCCGAACTGCTCGGACTCCCGCGCCTCCTCCAACCGCTCCAGGGTGTCGTTGGCGCCCTTGACGTACGCGGCGTGGTGCTTGGCGTGATGCAGCTCCAGGATCTCCCCGGTGATCGCGGGCTCCAAGGCGGCGTAGTCGTAGGGCAGATCCGGCAGTGAGTAGGTAGCCATGCGTCCACTATTGCAAAGATGTCGCAGCTACATCAAGGTTGCAATTAGGCGTCCACGGCTACCGGCCTGCGTACCGGGCCCGGGAACTCTGCGGCGGGTGCGGCACAGATCCACCGACTGGTGGCACAGGTAACCGGATCGGCGCCGCGGCGCGTCCTGACAGTGGCCACGACGTCGTGGCCGGGAATCGGAGGAACCCGCCGTGATGACGATGGCCGGTCGATGCGTGGCCGGTGCCGCCGGGCTCGCGCTGGTCGTATCGCTGATGGGATGCTCGGCGAACGGGAACAGGCCCGGCCGCGCCGGGGATTCGCCCGTGACGGCCGCCGAGGCGATGGGCCAGGCGGCGAGTCGGCTCCGCTCCGTCCAGAGCTACCAGGCGTCGGTCTCGGTCTCCACCGTCGTGGGCAGCACCAGGAAACATCTGTTCGGCGAGATGACGAGCCGGTCGAAGGACCAGGCCCTGAAGTACGACGTCCCCTTCTTCGACAAGGACGGGAACGCCATCTCGGACTCGACCCAGATCCTCCTCGGGGACAGGCTGTACATCAAGAACCAGGTACTGCTCGAGGTCATCCACAAATCCTGGATCGGCATCCCGCTCGGCGGGCTGAAGCCGGCCGACACCCACGTCACGGCCCTGCTGGCCCAGATCCACCAGCCCGACCCGCTGCTGCACGCCAGGATGTTCACCGCCTCCCGGGACGTGCACCTGGTCGGCCGGGAGACGACGGGCGGCACGCCCACCACCCGCTACCAGGGCACGTTCGTCCTCAGCGACGCGCTGGCCAGGCTGGACGCCCCCGAACGCACCGAGGCACAGGCGGTCTACGGACCGTTCGGCACCACCCCGTACTTCGAGGTCTGGATCGATGACCACCGGCTGGTCCGCAAGATCAACATCGTCAGCAGACGCGGGGCGAAGCACCGGGTCAACGCGACCGTGAACTACTCCACCTTCGACACCCCGGTCTCGATCGCCGCGCCGCCCTCGAACGACCTGGAGAACCTCCCCGGCTCCGCCACCGAGAACATCCCGATCTGACGGCCGTGGTTCCTCGCGCCGCACCTGGTCCAGCCGCGATCGTGCACCTCGACAGGCCGTGCCACGGCGTGCGAGATGTCAGGCCCGGATACCGCGTCACCGGCGCGGCGCCTGCCACCGGGCGTCGATCCGGCCGTGCCGTATCCGGCCTGTCAGGCGGACGTGCAGCGTCTCCGGCGTGTCCTCGCCCGCGTCCCGGCTGATCGCCAGCCGGCTGTGCCGCGCCGACAACTCGTTGGCGTCCACCACCATGCCCGGCGCGAGGACCAGTTCCACGTTGCCGCCGCGTACCCGCAACTCGATGACCAGCTCCGGCCCGCTGCGCACCGCGCTGGTCAAGTCCAGCACCACGTCGCACCACGCGGTGCGCAGCGCCAGCCGGTGCGGCAGCGTCCACCGGCCGTCGCGGCGCACCGTGCCGTGCTTCTCCTTGATGGTGAGCACGTCGGCGAGCGGCGGCTTGAGCGCACCGCCGCCTGACGCCGCGATCAGATCGGCGGTGAGCGGGGCCAGCGCGTCGATGGTGCGGGCGGCCAGCGCCGCGTCCAGCCGCTCGTCGAACTCGACCGGGTCCAGCCGGCCGTCGGCGACGGCGGCACGCAACAGTTCGATGACCCGGTCACGGTCCGCGTCGGACGCACGCAACGCGGGTGAGCTGGGCGGATCTGCCGTCATCCGGCCTCCTTCGCGGGCGAATCGCTGACCGATCGGCCTGAGAAGACCGATACCTGGGCGATTTTGCGATGGTAGGCGACGAAGGCGTACGCGGCGATGAGGCACCGGGCGAGGGTGGTCCCGATGCCGACGTGGACCGGCTGTCGCGCGAAGGTCCCGCTTCCCATGTCGCCGAAGAGCCGGAACGCGGCGCGGGTTACGCCCGTCCCGATCGTGATCGGCAGGATTCCCGGATCGCGCCGCCGAACACGCCGACGAACAGGACATGAGGGCGATCGGCCTGGCCGGGTAGCCCCCCGGCGCGCGACCTGACGCTTCCCGCGATCCCGGCAGCTGACCGGGCGTGGCTGGATGTGGTCAAAGCCTTCACCCGCGATGCGACGCGGCAGACGATCACGGCGGCACCGGCCGGCGCGAGGCGGCGGGAACGGTGTGCCGGGCATGCGTCAGCGCAGGGACCACGAGGAGGCCTCGGATGAGCGCGGATCGTCGGGAAGCCGGAACGCAGGGCCGCGAAGGGCGCGCGGTCCCACGGCTGGCCGGACTGGCGCTGGCCGCGGTGCTGGCATGCCTGGCCGCGGTGGCGACACCGGCCAGTGCCGGCGCCGCGGCTCAGGCGGCGCCGGCGCGGACCGCCGTCGCCGACGATGGGGCGCATGTCGTGGCGCGGCAATGGATCGACGCGCGCACGCTCGACCTGACCATCGATTCGCCGGCGATGGAGGCCGACGAGCAGGTGCGGCTCCTCCTGCCCCCCGACGCGAACGCTCATCCGCATCGGCGCTGGCCGGTCCTCTACCTCCTGCACGGATGCTGCGACAGCTACGTCAGCTGGACGCGCTCCACGGACGTGGAGCGGTTGACCGCCGGGACGGACGTACTCGTGGTCATGCCCGAGGCCGGCACCGACGGCTTCTACTCCGACTGGTGGAACGGCGGCAGCGGCGGCTCGCCCCGCTGGGAGACGTTCCATCTCACCGAGCTGCGCCAGATCCTGGAACGCGGATTCCGGGCCGGCCCGAGACGGGCGGTCGCCGGCCTGTCCATGGGCGGGTACGGAGCGATGAAGTACGCCGAGACGGGCCTGTTCCGCGCCGCCGCCTCCTACAGCGGTGTCCTGGACCCGCTCAGCGATCCCGGCGGCGTGCTCGCCCACCTCTACCCGGACGCTCTCTGGGGCGACCCCGTCGCCCAGCGCGCCGTCTGGAAGGCGAACGACCCCACGGATCACGCCGACCTCCTGCACGGGATCAGGCTGTTCGTCGCCTCCGGCAACGGACTGCCCGGCGGCCCGTACGACGGGTCCTCGCAGACCACCGACGGCACCGAGGCCGAGGTCCACGCCGAATCCCGCAACTTCGTCCACGCGCTGCGGCGGGCGCACGTGCCCGTCACCACCGACTTCTACGGACCCGGCCACCACGCCTGGCAGTACTGGCAGCGGGACCTGCACCGGTCCTTCCCCATGCTGATGCGCGCGATCGGCGCCCAGGCGGCCTCGGCCGGCCAGGCCGCGGCGTGAGTCCCCGGCCGTACCGGCGCGACCTCGGCGTCACCGCCGAGGCCTCAGCGGTGGACCCGGACGGCGGCCATCGCCGCCATGGCTCAAGGCGCCGCCCGCGACGCAGGGGTTCCGACGCCTCGTACACGCGGCCCGCGTGGGCGGGACCGGCGCCCCGGCCGGACGACCCGGACGGGCCGGAAACCGGAATCGTGCCTACCGACGGCCCGGGAGCATCGCGAGGGCCTGTGACCGCTGGGCGACCAGTTCGGCGTACGTGCCGTCGCGCTCGGCCCACCGGTGCATCAGCACGCCCTTGACGAGGATCTCGTGCGGAGTCGGGTCGGTCCGGAGCAGGTCCATCACCTCGGTGGCGAACTCGGCCAGGTCGAGCGCGCGGGGGTTGCTCCGCGCGACCTCCGGTGTGGTGGCGACGGCCGGGGGGACGAGTTCGCAGACCTCGACGCCGGTGCCGTCCAGTTGCGCGCGCAACGCCTCGGAGTAGGCGTGCACGCCGGCCTTGGAGGCGGCGTAGGTCGGCATGACCGGGAACGGCAGGAACCCGATGCCCGAGGTGACCGTGATGATGGTGCCGGCGCCGCGTCCGATCAGGTGCGGGGTGAACGCGTCGATGAGGCGGATGGTGCCGAGGAGGTTGGTGTCGATCGTCTTCTCCGCGGCATCGAAGTGTGCGGGATCGCGCAGGTCCTCGGGGATCATGACCCCGGACATCGTCACGATGGTGTCGAGGTCCGGATGGCCGTGCAGGATCGTGTCGCGGGCACGGTCGATGCCGTCCTGGTCGGTCACGTCGATGGGTACGGTGGCGAACCCCTCGGCCGCGCGCCGGCCGAGCAGGTCGGTTCGCCGGCCGCCGACGATGACGGTGCTGCCGGCCGCGGCGAGGCGGCGGGCGAGCTCGAGGCCGATTCCCGAGGTGGCGCCGGCGATGAAGACGGTGCGGTCGGTGATGTCCATTGGTCTCTCCTGTTCAGGGCGCCGACGGCGACAAGCCGGTGGGCGCGGCCGATGACGGTCCGGGTCACCGGCCGGGGCTCGGCTCACGTCCGGTCCACGAGCGCGGCGACGCCTTCAGCGTCGATCCGTGCTCCGGCCGGAGGCAGTACCCCCGTCTTCCGGGGTCCTGTCAGGGCCCCCTTGGCGGAGAGCACCCTGAACTACGATCCTGAACATGAGCGACGGCGACCGCGCCAACCTGCTGGGCGGTTATCTGCGTGCCCGGCGGGCGCTGGTCACACCGGAGCAGGCCGGGCTTCCGGCGGGTGCGAACCGCCGCGTTCCCGGGCTTCGCCGCGAAGAGGTCGCCCTGCTCGCGGGCATCAGCGCCGACTACTACCTGCGGCTGGAGCGCGGCCGCGACAAGAACCCCTCACCGCAGGTCCTCGAGTCGCTCGCGCGGGTGCTGCGCCTTGACGAGCTCGAACAGGAATACCTCCTCGGCCTGGTCTCCTCGCGCCCGAGGCCGCGGCGGCGCCGGAAGCCTGAACGCGTGCCCGCACGGTTGCATCAGCTCCTGGCGAGCGTGCAGGTTCCCGCGTTCGTGGAAGGGCGCGCGTTCGACGTGCTCGCCTCCAACCGGCTCGCGGTCGCGCTCTCTCCGCGCCTCCAGCCCGGGTACAACCGTCTGCGGTCGCTGCTCCTCGATCCGGAGGAGCAGGCGTTCCAGCAGGACTGGACGCGCTCCGCGGAAGGATTCATCGCCGCCTTCAGGAAGTCCATCGGCGACGACACCGACGATCCGCGCTTCGTGGAACTGGTGGGCGAGCTCGCCCTGTCGAGCGAGCGGTTCCGGGCTCTCTGGGCGCGCCACGATGTCCGCGGCCTCGACGGCGGCACCACCACCGTGAACCATCCCGTCGTCGGTGAGCTGCGCCTGCACCGGGACAAGCTCCCCGTGGACGGCCTGCTCCTGGTCCTCTACTACGCCGATCAGGGTGGTGAGAGCGATGAGAAACTCCGCCTCCTCGCCTCCATGGCCCGGACGACACCCACGCGAGCCGCACGGTGACCTGACCGCCGAACATCGTTCGACCCGGCGCGTACGCCGCCGACCTGCGGGTCTCCTGCTCCGTGGGGGGCCTGCGAAGGGGGCTCGCGGGCGCCGGGAGTGTCAGTGCCGTACGGCGGATGACGGCATGACCGAGGCTCTGGAACTCCCCGCGCTGGGCGATGAGGCCGCATACCGGCAGGCGGTCGCCGAGGCGGTCGCCGCCGCGGCGGCCTACTACGACGATGGCTCCACAGCGCTGGACGATGACGCCTACGACCGGCTGGTGCGGCGGATCGCGGCGTACGAGGACGCGCACCCGGACCAGGTGGCGCCGGACTCACCGACCGGGAAGGTCGCCGGCGGAGCGGTCACCGGCGACGTCCCGCACACGGTCCCGATGCTGAGCCTCGACAACGTCTTCTCCGCCGCGGAGCTCACCGCCTGGGCCGCCGGGCTGGAACGGCGCCTCGGCCGGCCGGTGCAGGCCTGGAGCGTGGAGCCGAAACTCGACGGCCTGGCGGTCGCCGCCCGCTATCGGAACGGGCGGCTGGCCCGGCTCATCACCCGCGGTGACGGCATCGCCGGCGAGGACGTCTCGCACGCGATCGGGTCCGTCGTCGGCCTTCCCGACCGGCTCACCGAGCCGGTGAGCGTCGAGGTGCGCGGCGAGGTGATGATGACCGCCGCCCAGTTCGAGGCCGCGAACCTCGTCCGCGTCCAGCACGAGGGGACGCCGTTCTCCAACCCCCGCAGCGGCGCGGCCGGCACTCTGCGGGCCAAGGACCGCCCGTACAAGGTCGAGTTGACGTTCTTCGGCTACGGCGCGCTCGGTCTGGAGCGTGACGGCCGGCTCGCCCGGCGTCTGGACGAATCCGCGCACAGCGAGGTGATGGCCTATGTCGCCGAGCTGGGCGTGCAGACCACCACCGCGGCCGGAGCCGGGGCCGGCATGAGCACCGCAGCCACGCTGGAGGGGGTGCAACGGCGGGTGGAGGAGATCGCCGGCCTGCGGGCCGGGCTGGGGCTGGGCATCGACGGGATCGTCATCAAGGCCGACGCAGCCGCCGACCAGGTCGAGGCCGGGTTCAGCTCCCGCGCGCCGCGCTGGGCGATCGCCTACAAGCTCCCCGCCGCCGAAAAGATCACTCGCCTGGTCGAGGTCGAGTGGAACGTGGGGCGCACCGGCGTGATCGCGCCCCGGGCGGTGCTCGAACCCGTCGAGATCGACGGCACCACGGTCACCTACGCGACGCTGCACAACGCCGCCGACATCGCCCGCCGCGGGCTGCTGCTCGGCGACCACGTCACGGTGTACAAGGCCGGTGACGTCATCCCCCGCGTCGAAGCGCCCGTGGTGCATCTGCGCACCGGCGCGGAGACTCCCATCGCGATCCCGGAGACCTGCCCGCGCTGCGGCGGCGGGATCGACACCTCGCAGCAGCGGTGGCGCTGCCTCCAGGGCCGGTTGTGCCATGCCCTGGCGTCGATCAGTTACGCGGTCGCCCGCGACGCCCTCGACATCGAGACGCTGGGGCGCACCCGCATCGAGGCGATGCTCCGGGAAGGGCTGATCGCCGACTTCGCCGACCTGTTCACCCTCTCCTCCGAGGCCGTGCTCGGCCTGGAGCGGATGGGCGAGGTCAGCACGGCCAACCTGCTGGCGGCGATCGAGGCGGCCAAGGCCAAGCCGCTCAACAAGGTGTTCTGCGCTCTCGGCGTCCAGGGCACCGGCCGGAGCATGTCCCGCCGGATCGCCCGGCACTTCGCCACGATGGAGGCGATCCGCGCCGCCGACGCCGAAGCGTTGCAGCAGGTCGAGGGCGTCGGGCCCGAGCGCGCCGCGCTCATCGTCGCCGAGCTGCGCGGCCTGGCCCCGGTCATCGACAAGCTCGTCGCCGCCGGAGTGTCGATGACCGAGCCCGACGCCGTCGGTACGGGCACCGACGACCCGGCGGCCACGGCCGAGGCCGAGCTCCCGCTCGCCGGCAAGACCGTCGTCGTCACCGGCTCGATGACCGGCTCGCTCGCCGCGCTCTCCCGCAACGAGATGAACGAGCTCATCGAGCGCGCCGGCGGCCGGGCGTCCTCGAACGTGTCCGCCAGGACGTCCCTGCTCGTCGCCGGGGACAAGGCCGGGTCCAAGAAGGACAAGGCGGCCGGCCTGGGAGTGCCCATCACGACGCCGGAGGACTTCGCCGAGGTGATCAAGGCCTTCCTCTGAGGTCGCGCCAGGCGGTGAGCGACGACCGCACACGGCCGGCGGGTGCCTCAGCGGTCCCGGCGCCGGGGCTCTCCGGGGTCCGGCGACGTATCACGATCGGGCCGCCATGGCCTGCCGCGACGGCTCCTGGGCGGGGCCGTCCCCGGGCCGGCCCAGCGGTCCGGGGCGCAGCAGCGCGCCGCAGATGACGGCGCCGACCGCGAAGATGACGGCGCACCACCAGAACACCGTGGTGTAGCCGTGGATCGCCGCGAGCCGGACCAGCCCCGGTGTCGGCCGTCCGTGCGGGTGGTCGGCCAGGTAGCCGGTGGTGGCACCGGCCGCGATGGTGTTGAGCAGTGCGGTGCCGATCGAGCCGCCGAGCTGCTGCCCCGTGTTGATGCTCGCCGAGGCCACCCCGGCATCCTGCGGTGCCACGCCGAAGGTGCCGGTGGCGGCGATCATGCCGAAGATGAGGCCCATGCCGGCGCCGGTCACCATGAGTGGTCCGAGCAGCGCCGACGCGTAGCCCGAGTGCGCGCCGATCCTCGTCAGCCAGACCATGCCGGCCGCGTTGAGCGACATGCCGGCGATGACCATCGGCCTGGGACCGAGCCACGGCATCAGCTTGACGTTGCCCACGTTGGCCATGGTGCCGCTGAGCGCCACCATCGGCAGCATGGCGAGGCCCGAGGCGACCGCCGAGTACCCCAGGGTCACCTGCATGTAGTAGACGAGGAACAGGAAGACGCCGAACGTGCCCGCCCCGCTGATCAAGACGGTGAGGTAGGCGCCGGCGCGGTTGCGGTCGAGCACGACGCGGGGCGGCAGCAGCGGCTGCGCGGCCCGCGTCTGCCAGCCGGCGAAGACGATCAGCAGCACGACGCCGACCGCGAGGAGGCTCCAGGTCGAGGGCGTGCGCCAGCCGTGCGACGCGGCGTGGGAGAAGCCGTAGACCAGGCAGAACATCCCGCCGGACACCGCCGCCACGCCCGGGACGTCCAGCCGGCCGCCCGGCGTCCTCCCCTGCCGGCCCACCAGCAGCGCGCCTCCGGTGATCGCGATTGCGGCGAAGACCAGGTTGACGTACATGCACCACCGCCAGGACAGGTACGAGGTCAGCGCGCCGCCGAGCAGCAGCCCCAGGCCTCCTCCGGCGGCCGCGACCGCGCCGTAGACGCCGAACGCCCTGGCCCGTTCCTTCGGGTCCTTGAAGGTCGTGGCCAGCAGCGACAGGGCGGACGGCGCCAGCAGCGCGCCGAAGACCCCCTGGCAGGCGCGCGCGGTCACCAGCATCGAGAAGTCGACCGAGGCACCGCCGACGGCGGAGGCGGCCGCGAAGCCGACCAGCCCGGTCAGGAAGGTCACCCTGCGGCCGATCAGGTCGGCCAGCCGCCCGCAGAACAGCAGCAGGCCGCCGAACGACAGCGCGTACGCGGTCACGACCCACTGCCGGTCGGTGGCCGTGAACTTCAGCGCGCGCTGCGCCGACGGCAGCGCGAGGTTCATCACGGTCAGGTCGAGGACGACCATGAGCTGGGCGGCGGCGATGACGGCGAGGACCAGCCACCGTCTCCGATCCCCGGCCGCCGGGGCCGCACTGTGTGCTGCCACGATCTTCTCCTTGTCACATCGAACGTCATATCGAACGGATTCGGGTGCCCGAGGCGTGACGTCGCCGGAGTGACCGTATTGGGGCACGATGCGACGCCCCCGGGGAACGCGAGGGCCTCACGTTCCCCGGGGTGCGGCTCGTTCCGGCGTCCGCGCGACTCGTCAGGGCTCGAGGTCGGTCACTCCCCTGCCGCTCGCGATGTCGAACGGCACCGAAGCCTGGTCGTGCACGACCAGCCAATCTCCGTCGAGCTTCCGGAAGCAGAAGGTGGCCCGGACCCACATCCCGCTCGTCGCGGTCCCGTTCTCCAGCGTGCCGCTGAGCCGGCCGAAACCGTGCCCGAACGCCACGTCATCGCCCACGGTGAGTGTCAGGTCGCGCAACTCATAACTCACATCCCGGAAGAAGACGAACGCCCTCGCCCAGTTCTTCAGCTTCGCCTCCACCCCCACGTGCTGCAGCGGCGGCTCGACGTCGAAGGACACGACGTCCGTTGCGTAGAGTCGCTCCAGGACCTGGAGATCCTTGGCCCCGATTCCTTCGACGATCTTGCCGACCTGCTGCCTGATCTCGGCTTCGTCTTCCTCGCGTTGCGTGGGCATCGCTCCCCGTCCCTTTCGATCGGTGTGGAATCTCGGCTCCCACGAGTACGACGGCACAGCACCTCGGGATGTCAGGCCCGCGGCCGCCGTACCGGCGGCGACCTGACGATTCGGGGCGTCATTTCGTCGGACCGGTGAGGGCGGATCCGACCCAGGGAGTCTCCAGAACCATGACCAGCCACTCGGGACCAGGACACGACCGGTCCGACGCGGGCCTGAGCGCGATCATCGGCGAGCGGCGTCAACTGATCAATCTCGCCTACCGGCTGCTCGGCTCCCTGGCCGAGGCCGAGGACGCGGTCCAGGAGACCTACGCCCGCTGGTACGCCATGTCCCGGCAGCGGCAGGAGGCCATCGCGTCCCCCGGCGCCTGGCTGACGAAGGTCGCCAGCCGCATCTGCCTGGACGTGCTCGGCTCGGCACGGGCCCGACGCGAGCAGTACGTGGGCGAATGGGTCCCGGAGCCGCTGCCCGGCCGGACCGAGTGGATGAGCGTACGCCCGGGCACCGCCACCGCCGACCCGGCCGACCCGGCGGACCGGGTCACCCTGGACGAGTCGGTCAGCATGGCCTTCCTCGTCGCACTCGAGTCGATGACCCCGGCCCAACGCGTCGCGCTCATCCTGCACGACGTCTTCGGCTACTCCTTCGCCGAGATCGCCGAGATCACCGGCCGCACTCCGGCGGCCTGCCGCGAGCTGGCCTCCGTGGCCCGCCGCCGCGTCCGTACGTCCCGGCCGCCCGCGGCCCCGGCGGCCCACCAGGCCGACCTGGTCAGGAACTTCAAACAGGCATGGGAGGCCAGGGACATCGACACCCTCATCGGCCTCCTCGACCCCGGCGCCACCTTCACCGCGGACGGCGGCGGCCAGGTCCGCACCACGCCGCACCCGATCGAAGGCGGCGAGCGGATCGCGCAGTACATCGTCGAGCTCGCCGGCCGGACGGCCGACGAGGTGACCATTCTGGAGCGCACGGTCAACGGCCGGCCCGGCCTGACGGCCCAGCGAGCGGGCGTCACCGTGGCGGTGTACGCCTTCGAGGTCGAAGACGACCGGATCAAGCACGTCTGGGTGATCCGCAACCCCGACAAGCTCCGCGCGTGGATGGGCTGACGCCGGTTTCCCGGTCCGCCGCCGAGCCTGGGCGGTGACGGCCGTGGAGGCTCACGGCCGGTGGCGACCGATCGACGACCGCTTCGTGGATACGCGGCATATCCGGCTCGGGGTCGAGGGCGGAGCCGTTGCCGGACCTGGTGATCGGCACGCGCCCAGAGCCTCGGTCATCGGCCGGGGCCGAGGGTCTGGTGGACGATGGCGCGAACGGTCGCCACGACGTCGTCCCGACCGTAGGACGCGGTGCCGGAGATCAGGTCGTGCAGGGCGGCATGCGCCCCGTGGTAGAGGATTCGGGCGAAGACCTCCGGGGCGCCCGGCCGCAGCACTCCGGCGGTCATGCCGCGCTCGATCGCCTCGGCGAGCACGCCGATCACCCGCTGGTTGGTCTCCGCGCAGAGGGCGAGCGCCTTGGCGTCGGCGGACCCGTAGACGATGCGGTGCAGGTCGGCGTGTTCCACGGCATGCTCGATCAGCCGCTCCAGCAGTTCGGTGAGCACCTGGACGTGCGGTGGTGTCCGGTCTTTCAGGACGTCCTCGGCCAAGTCGAGGTAGCCGGCCACGTACCGCTCCCACAGCGCGGCCACGACCTGTTCCTTGGCGGAGAAGTACAGGTAGAAGGTGCCCTTGGCGACCTGCGCCCGCGTGGTGATGTCGCTGACGGTGGCGTCGGTCACACCGCGTTCGGCGAACACGTCCAGGGCCGCGTCCAGCAGTTCGGCGCGGCGTTCCCCGGCCGACTTGACCACGCGCTTGCGTGTGCCGCCCAGACCCCTGCTCATGAGATTGCCTTCCCTCACCTTGACCGACCGCCGGTCACCCCGACAGACTGACCACCGGTCATTCAACTGACCAACGGTCATTACCGTACCCCGCGAAGGAGTGACATCCGATGAGCCTGCGTTCCGGACTCGCGCTCGCCGGTGCGGCGATCGCCCTGCCGGTCCTGCTGAACCGCGGTCGCGGCGAGACGATCCCGATGGACGCCCGCGCCAGGCAGGACGCGCCCGGGTCCTTCGTCCGGCTCCGCCACGGCACCACGCACGTCATGGTGGACGGACCCGAATCGGGAGAGCCGATCCTGTTCGTTCCCGGAGCGACCCTGTCACTGTGGGTGTGGGACGGGCTGTTCGAACGGCTGGCCCGGGCCGGGTACCGGACCATCCGTTTCGACCGGTACGGCATCGGCTTCAGCGACCGCCCCGACATCGACCACGACCAGCGGCTGTTCGAGGAACAGATGATCGACCTGCTGGAGGCACTCGGCGTCGACCGTCCGGTGACACTCGTCGCACTGGCGTTCGGCGGCCCGGTCGCGGCCGAGTTCGCCGTGCACCACCCCGAGCGGGTCGCCGGTGTGTGCCTGGTCTCTCCCGACGGGTTCGGGACCCCGCTCAACCTCGGGCTGCGCCTGTCCATGCTGCCGGGGATCGGTCTGCCGTTCTTCCGGCTGACCGGAGACCGGGCGCTACGGTCACGCCTGCCCGGCTACTCGCGCGACCCGCAAGTGGTGGCCCGCGTCCGGGCGCGCCTGCTGCCGGAACTGCGCTACCAGGGCTTCAAGCGCAGCCTGCTCTCCGCCCTCGGCAACGTCCCGTTCCACGGCGCCGAATTCCTGTACCGGTTCCTGGACACCCGCGGCATCCCCGTCCAGGTCGTGTGGGGACGCGAGGACCCCATCACCCCCATGCCGCCGGAGCAGGTGCTGCGCGCCGTCTTCTCCCACGCCGACCTTCGCCTGCTCGCCGACGCGGGACACCTGCCGCACTTCGAGCGCCCCGACGAGACCGCCGCCATCGTCCTGGACTTCCTGCGCACGGCCAGAGGGCCGGCATGACGGCTCCCCCACGGCGGCCCTCCTCAACGACAGTGGGCGCGCAGGCCCTGGTCGGCGAAGGCGATCAGCCACTCGAAGCTCTCGTCGACGTCGGCGCTCCACTGGAAGCCGTTGGCCGCCTGCAACGTGGCGAAGCCGTGGCAGAGGCTGCGGAGCGTGCGCAGGGCGTGGTCCGCGTCGGACTCCGCGATGTCGTAGCCGCGCAGGACCGCCGTGAACGCGCCGAGCAGCCGCCGCCCCTCGCCGGCCAGCGGATCGTCCGGGCCGGACGGTTCGACGCCGATCGTCGCGGCGTACCGGCCGGGGTGCTCCAGGACGAAGGCGCGGAAGGCGCGCGCCGCGGCGGCCAGGGCGTCGCGG
>NZ_JBHLZP010000014.1:0-40539 GCF_042429965.1 Actinoallomurus acaciae | reverse complement strand
CGCGCGCCGTGGTAGGCGTCCGTGACCGACAGCTCGACCTGGGCCTCCTGGTCCGCGCCCGGCATCGGCCCCCAGCCGCCGCCGTACCGCGCCCGGCGGCCGCCCGCGCCGCGGCCGGCGAAGACGTCCCCGAACAGATCCTCGAAGTCGATCCCGCCGAACCCGCCACCGCCGGTTCCGGCTCCGGTACGGGTGCCGGCACGGGCGCGCGCCCAGGTCTCGGGATCGACGTCCTCGGGGACCCGGCGGAAGTCGGCGCCGAACGCGTCGTAGCGTTTGCGCTGCTCGGGGTCGGACAGCACCGAGTACGCCTCGGAGGCGTCCTTGAACCGCTCCTCGGCGTCGGGGGACTTGTTGACGTCGGGGTGGTACTGGCGGGCGAGCTTGCGGTAGGCGCGCTGGATCTCGTCCTGGCTCGCGGTCCGCGACACCCCGAGATCGGCGTAGAAGTCACGAGGCGGGGCCATCGGTCCGCCCCTTGGCGACCACCACCTGAGCCGGCCGCAGTTGCCGCGTTCCCTCGCCGTACCCCGGCAGCGTCACCGCGACCACGGTCCCCTCGGGCGCGTCGGTGTCCGCGAGGGTGCTCACCGCCTCGTGCCGGAACGGGTCGAACGGCACGCCGACGTCGTCCTGGCGGGGGTAGCCGAGGCGTGCGATGACGTCGCGGGCCTGGTCGAGGACGGCGCGGACGCCCTGGATGACGGCTCCGGGTTCGGTGTCGGCGTGTTCGAGGGCGCGTTCGAGGTTGTCCAGGAGGCAGCCACTGCGCGGCGGTACGGGCGCGTTCGGCGTCGCGTTCCTCGTCCAGGGCCCGGACGGTGCGTTTGCGGTAGTTGTCCAGGTCCGCCAGCGCCCGCCGCCACCGGTCCTCCAGCTCCGAGATCTTCGCCGCGGTGTCCTCTCCGGCGGCCTCGACCGGGCCCTGATCGGCCTCTTCGGCCGGTGCCCCGGCCTCGGCGGATGCCCCGCCGGGGTCCGGCGGCCAGGTGCGCGGCTCCCGCCCGGCCTCGCCGGTGCCGCCGCCCGCCGTCTCACTCATCGGTGGTGAACTCCGCGTCGATCACGTCTTCGCCGCCGGGCGATGGCCGTCCCGGTTCGCCGGGAGCACCCGGTCCTTCGGGCCCGCCGGCGGTGCCGATGGCGGACAGGCCGTGGTAGACCTGCTGGAGCTCGGTGGTCAGGGAACGGACCCGGTCGATCGGAGCCTCTTCCTTGATCGCTTGGCGGGCGTCGTTGATGAGCATCTGCGCCCGCGCCCGCTCGTGCTCGGGCACCCGCTCGCCGAACTCGCCCAGGCGCCGCTCGACCTGGTAGGCGACCGAGTCGAGGGTGTTGCGGGCGTCGATGGTCTCCTTGATCCGGGCGTCCTCGCTGCTGTGCGCCTCGGCGTCGTGGATCATCCGGTCGATCTCCGACGGATCCAGATTGGTGCTCTCACTGATCGTGATCGCCTGCTGGGCTCCGGTGTCCTTGTCCCGCGCCGAGACGTTCAAGATCCCGTTGGCGTCCACGTCGAAGGTCACCTCGATCTGCGGCTCTCCCCGTGGGGCCGGACGGATGTTCTCCAGCCGGAACCGGCCCAGCGTCCGGTTGTCCGCCGCACGCTCCCGCTCGCCCTGCAGCACCACCACGTCCACCGCCGTCTGGTTGTCCTCGGCGGTGGAGAAGGTCTCGCTGCGCCGCGCCGGGATCGTGGTGTTGCGGTCGATGGTCTTGGTCATCACCCCGCCCAGGGTCTCCAGGCCCAGCGACAGCGGCGTGACGTCCAGCAGCACGACGTTCTCGACCTCGCCCTTGAGCACCCCGGCCTGGATCGCCGCGCCGATCGCGACCACCTCGTCGGGGTTGACCGTCATGTTCGGCTCCTTGCCGCCGGTCAGCCGCCGTACCAGGGCCTGGACCGCCGGTATCCGCGTCGACCCGCCGACCAGGATCACCTCGTCGATGTCGTCGGCGGTGATCTTCGCGTCGCTCATCGCCTGCCGCATCGGGCCCTCGCACCGCGCCAGCTGGTCCGCGATCAACTGCTCGAACGTCGAGCGCATCAACGTGGTGTTCAGGTGCTTGGGTCCGGAGGCGTCCGCGGTGATGAACGGCAGGTTGATCGTCGTCTGCGTCACCGAGGACAGCTCGACCTTCGCCTTCTCGGCCGCCTCGAACAGCCGCTGCAACGCCTGCGGGTCGTCCCGCAGGTCGATCCCGGTGTCGCGCTTGAACTCCTCCGCCAGGTGGTCCACGATCCGGCGGTCGAAGTCGTCGCCGCCGAGGTGCCCGTCGCCGGACGTGGCCCGGACCTCCACCACGCCGTCCCCGACGTCGAGGATGCTCACGTCGAAGGTCCCGCCGCCCAGGTCGAACACCAGGACCGTCTCGTTGCCCTTCTTGTCCAGCCCGTAGGCCAGCGCGGCGGCGGTCGGCTCGTTGATGATCCGCAGCACCTCCAGCCCCGCGATCCGCCCCGCGTCCCTGGTGGCGTGCCGCTGGGCGTCGTTGAAGTACGCCGGGACCGTGATGACCGCCTCGGTCACCCGCTCGCCCAGGAACTTGCCCGCGTCATCGGCCAGCTTCCGCAGAACCAGCGCGGAGATCTCCTCCGGCGCGTACTGCTTGTCTCCCACCTGGAACCGCACCGCGCCGTCGGGCCCGGCGACGACGTCGAACGTCACCGCGTTCAGCTCACTGGACACCTCATCGAACCGACGCCCGATGAAGCGTTTGGCCGAATAGATCGTCCCCTTCGGATTCAGGATCGCCTGACGACGTGCCAGCTGCCCCACCAGCCGCTCGCCCTCGGGAGTGAACGCCACCACCGACGGCGTGGTCCGCGACCCCTCACTGTTCGGCACCACCGACGGATGGCCTTCGACCATCGCCGCGATCACCGAGTTCGTCGTCCCCAGATCGATCCCCGCCGCCTTCGGCATGACCCCTCCTCGCCCGAGGTGGACCCCTTTCGATACGACGCTGCTCGCCGTCGCTGCCGGCCGCATCCTCAACCTTGGTAGCGCTCGGACGACGAGGCCGTGATTCCCGTCCCGCCGTTCGTTTGCGCTGCGAGGGCCTGGGGGAGGGGCCCGTTATGGCGGTCTGGGGACGCGGTCGTAATCCCAAGGAACGGGGCACCGGATGACTCAGACGGGATATTCATCGTTCGACACCACGCTGCACAAGACGAATCGCATGTTGCGGCAGATCGAGGAATCCTGCGGCTGGCCGAAGGAGCGGCGGAACCAGTCCTACAACGCCCTGCGCGCGGTGCTGCACGCGGTGCGCGACCGCCTGACGGTCGACGAGGCGGCGCACTTCGCCGCCCAGCTGCCGATGCTGGTCCGGGGCCTCTACTACGACGGATGGCATCCGAGCGAGGTGCCCGTGAAGATGCATCGCGAGGAGTTCCTCGATCACATTCGCCGTGAGATGCCGCCGTACGAGGTGGAGGGCGGGGTCGAGAAGCTGGTGAGCTCGGTGACACAGGCGCTGCGGCTCTACGTCACCGACGGAGAGTGGGAGGGGATCAAGGCCGAGCTGCCCAAGGACCTGGCGGCGATGCTGCCCTGAGCACGGCGCGGACCCGCCCCGAGCACGGCGCGGACCCCGCCTCGCGGGGCCCGGCGGTATGGCGAGGCGCTGTGGACAACCCCGAAGGCCCTGGCGTACTACCCGGACTAGGGATGTCGCGCCGGGGCGTGGCGCATAGCGTCCGGCCGTGAGGGCCACTGACGTGTCGCCGCAGGAGAGTCGCACCGCGCCGCCCCCGCCGCCCGGCGGGGGCGGCGCGTCTCTGGGCCGCGGTCCGGGCCGCGTGCCGCGGCCGAAGGCGTACGCTCGCCGCTTCGTCGGCGGTCAGGAGGTGGCATGGAGTACTCCGGATTCCTCCAGATCACGCAGAGCGAGGCCGGCGGAGACTCCGAGGAGACCGAACGTGCCGTTCGGGCGGTCCTGACGACGCTGGCCGAACGCCTCTCCCGCGACGAGGCGCGTGACCTCCTCCAGCGGCTGCCCGTGGAGATCAGGCCCTGGCTGCACACCGAGCGTTCCGCCGAGCGCTTCGACGTCGGGGAGTTCCTGCGCCGCGTCGCCGAGCGCGAGGGCGTGGACCTCGAGTCCGCCGAACGCGACGCCCGCGCCGTCTTCGCCGCCCTCCGTGAGGCGGTGGGCCACGATGAGTACGCGGATCTGACCGTCCGGTTCCCGCCGGACTACGGCGTCCTGCTGCCCCGGCCCTGACTCCCGGCGGTCACGTCACATGCGCCGGCGGAGGAACTCCTTGCCCTGCTCCGCGCCCTTGCGGCTCTCGGCCTGGGCGCGGCGGAACAGATCGGCCAGTTCCGTGTCGCCCGCCCGGTCGGCGTCGGCGATGTAGGTCTCCAGCCTCAGCGCGTTCTTCAGGCACGTCTCGGTGAACCAGAGCAGGTTGTAGTCCTTGTCCGCGGTTCCGGTGATCTGCCCGGTCTCCTCGTTACGTACGGTCATGAGCGCCCCCTGTCGGCCGTTCGCGTTCCGCCATGAATACTGCTCAACTACCCGGCTTGACCTGGGCATATGTCGGATCCGAAGGGCGGCCTCACCCCTCGCCGGACAGGTCGCCGCCGGCCGGCAGCGGCGTGTGCGGATAGTGCAGGTCGAACGCCGGCCGGTCGGACCGGATCCGGGGGATCTCGCGGAAGTTGTGGCGCGGCGGCGGGGACGAGGTGGCCCACTCCAGCGAGTTGCCGTACCCCCAGGGGTCGTCGGCCATGATCTTCGGTGAGTGCCGGGCGGCCCAGTAGACGTTGTAGATGAACACCAGCGTGGACAGGCCGAGCAGGAAGGCGCCCGCGCTGGAGACGGCGTTCAGCGCCGTGAACGGCCTCCAGTAGTCGGGCACGCGCCGTTGCATGCCCTCCGCGCCGAGCCAGTGCTGGACGAGGAACGTCGTGTGGAAGCCGACGAACAGCAGCCAAAAGTGGATCTTGCCGAGCCGGTCGTTCAGCATCCGCCCCGTCATCTTCGGCCACCAGAAGTAGAACCCGGCGAACATGGCGAACACCACGGTGCCGAACAGCACGTAGTGGAAGTGCCCGACGACGAAGTAGCTGTCGGTGACGTGGAAGTCCAGCGGAGGCGAGGCGAGGAGCACCCCGGTCAGCCCGCCGAACAGGAAGGTCACGAGGAACCCGATCGACCACAGCATCGGCGACTCGAACGACAGATGCCCGCGCCACATCGTGCCGGTCCAGTTGAAGAACTTCACCCCCGTCGGGATCGCGATCAGGAACGACATGAAGGAGAAGAAGGGCAGCAGCACCTGGCCGGTGGCGAACATGTGGTGCGCCCACACCGTGGCCGACAGACCCGTGATCGCGATGGTCGCGCCGACCATGCCGACGTAGCCGAACAGCGGTTTGCGGCTGAACACCGGAATGATCTCGGTGATGATCCCGAAGAACGGCAGCGCGACGATGTAGACCTCGGGATGGCCGAAGAACCAGAACAGGTGCTGCCAGATCATCGCCCCGTTCGACTTGGCCTCGAACACGCGCGCGCCGAGCTTGCGGTCGGCCTCCAGGACGAGCAACGCCGCGGTCAGCACGGGGAAGGCCAGGAGCACCAGGACGCCGGTGAACAGGATGTTCCACGTGAAGATCGGCATCCGGAACATCGTCATCCCCGGCGCGCGCATGGTGACGATGGTCGTCATGAAGTTGACCGAGGTCAGGATCGTGCCCAGGCCGGAGAGCACCAGCCCCATGATCCACAGGTCCCCGCCCACGCCGGGGGAGTGGGTCTTGTCGCTGAGCGGCGTGTAGGCGGTCCAGCCGAAGCTCGCCGGGCCGTTCGGGTCGAACATCGACGCGAGCACCATGAGCCCGCCGAACAGGAACAGCCAGTAGCCGAGGGCGTTCATCCGCGGGAAGGCGACGTCGGGCGCCCCGATCTGCAGCGGCACCAGGAAGTTGGCGAAGCCGCCGAACAGCGGGGTCGCGAACAGCAGCAGCATGAGCGTGCCGTGCAGCGTGAACAGGCTGTTGTACCGCTCCTCGGTGACGAACTGCAGGCCCGGCGCGGCGAGCTCGGCCCGGATGATCATCGCCAGCAGGCCGGCGATGAGGAAGAAGCCGAACGCCGTCGTCAGGTACAGATAGCCGATCACCTTGTGATCGGTCGTGCTGAGCACGGAGACGACGCGTCCACCGCGGGCAGGCCGGGGCCGCTCCGGAGCGGTCGGTGGTGTACGCCCCGTAAGTACCATGACGGGTCTCCAGTACCGTCCGGCATCGCCACCCCCAGCCGTTCCCTCTGGGCGCGGCGGCCAACCCCGCCCCGCCGTCCCAGGTCGGAGCCTCGCGTCCGGGGGGCGGCTTGCCCAGGTTTTTACCCCGCACCCTTGATCCGGCGGAGCCGAAGAGGTCCGCTGGAAGAGGACGTGCATCACGCCCCGTGTCCCGGTCCGGCACCCGTACGGCCGGGGGAACACCATGGACGACGGGCGTCGGCGCGAGGCCGATCGCCCGGCCCGCGCACTCGCACCGGCGCCCGGGAGGTACGGATCATGATCATCGATCTGGTGGGCACGACGACCGGCAAGATCGAAGAGGCGCTCATCGCCGTACGTCACCGGGTGGGCGGTCCGGCGTGCGGCAAGGTGCTGACACTCGTGATCGTCACCGACGAGGTGGGCCAGTACGACGCGCTGCGATGCTCGGCCGAAGCGTCGCAGGACAGCCCCAGCCGGATCCTCGCCGTCATCCGGCGCAGCGGCGAGGAGCCCCGGCTGGACGCGGAGGTCCACGCCGGTGACACCGGCCCCGGCGAGACCGTCCTGATGCGGATGTACGGGTCGCTGGCCCAGCATGCCGAGTCGGCCGTGCTGCCGCTGCTGCTGCCCGACACGCCGGTCATCACATGGTGGCCGGGTGAGGCCCCGAGCCGCCCCGGCGACGAGCCCCTCGGCGACCTCGCCCAGCGGCGCATCACCGACGTCACCGGCAACGCCGACCCCCTCGAGGCGCTGACCCGGCTGGCGCTGGCCTACCGGCCCGGCGACACCGACCTGTCCTGGACCCGGCTCACACCGTGGCGCTCGCTGCTGGCCAGCGGGCTGGACAAGCCCTACGGGGCCATCACGGGGGTCTCGGTGGAGGCCGTGCTCGGCAACCCCAGCGCCGTGCTCCTCGCCTCCTGGCTGTCCGAGCGGCTGGCGGTACCGGCCGAGGTGGGCTGGTCCAACGGGCCGGGCGTGACGTCGGTCGCGCTGGAGACGACGTCCGGACGCCTCTGCGTGACACGCCCGGACGGGCGGGTGGCGACCCTCAGCCGCCCCGGCCAGCCCGACCGGCAGGTGGGGCTGCACCGGCGACCGAAGGCCGAGCTGATCGCGGAGGAACTGCTCCGGCTCGAACCCGACGAGATCTACCGCGAGGCCCTCCTGGGCTGGCCACAGAACGTCTCCCTCCGCGTCCCCGCCGGCGCGTCCTAGAACGGCGGCCGTAGATCGTGATCTTGTCGTCGCCTGCTGAGGCGGAACGCGTCCGAGAAATCCTCCGGCATGGCCAGCAGCCCGAATTCACCGGTCACGGACGCGAACTCCTTGCCCGTGACGTGCCGCCACCCCGCCTCACCGAGCCGGTAGAAGGCCTCGCTGTGCGATTTAGCAGGCGAATACGCCCTCCCACGCCTGGCCGCTTCCCGCTGGAGACGGACGACCACCATCGCCCACCAGCAGTGCGGATGCTTGAAAGCCTGGGGGTCGAGCTCCTCAAGCCCTGCGGCGATCTCCGCCCGGGGCGAGTGCATGCATGCACCCAGCCGGCGAACGAACTCGGCGAGGGCCTCCAGCGTGGTGTTCACGACCTCGAACTGGGGCTTTTCGTCGGCATCTCTCAAAGAGAGGAGCACGACGACCCCGTCATTCGCGTCTTCTCTGCACTACGTCAACCAGCCGATGACTGAATCCGCCGTGGAGGCTGAGATTTCCGCTCGCTGGCCGGGATGACAGCGGGTATTCAGGCTGGTCAGCGGGTGCGGCGTCGGCGCAGTCCGAGTCCTATCGCGATCACCCCGATGACGGCGGCGGTGATGGTGAGGAAGGTCCCCCACCCGGTGCCGGTGGTCGTAGTGGGTGTGGGTGTCTGTGGGATTGGGACCGTGCCGGTGGATCGTGTGGTCGCCGGGGTCGGGGATGCGCCGGCGGTGGTGAGGGTGAAGTGGAGCATGCGCAGGAGCTGGACGAGGACGACGAGGGGGAGGCGTGAGCAGGGTCTGACTATTGGGCGGTGTAGCCGCCGTCGACGGGCAGCGCGATGCCGGTGACGTAGCTGGCGCCGCCGCTGCACAGCCACAGGACGGCCTGGGCGATCTCGTCGGCGGTGCCGAGGCGGTCGATGGCCTGACCGGTTTCGGCCTGGGCGCGGTCGAGTTCGCCGCCGTCGATCATGGCGTCGACCATGGGGGTGGCGATGGTGCCGGGGCAGACGGCGTTGATGCGCACGCCGCGGGCGCCGTATTCGAGGGCGGCGCTCTTGGTCAGGCCGATCACACCGTGCTTGGTGGCGTGGTAGGCGGCGCGGCCGGGATTGCCGACGAGGCCGCCGAGGGAGGAGCAGTTGACGATGGCGCCGTGGCCCTGGGCGCGCATGTGGCGCAATTCGTGCTTCATGGCGACCCAGATGCCGCGTAGGTTGATGTTCTGGACGCGGTCGAACTGCTCGGCGCTCTCGTCGGCGGCATCGGTGGGCGGGGGCATGATTCCGGCGTTGTTGTAGGCCATGTCGAGCCGTCCGAACTCCTCGACGGTGCGGTCGACGGCCGCAGCGACCTGGTCCTCGTCGGTGACGTTGCAGACCAGCGCGAGGACCTGGTGGCCGTCGTCGGCGAGCTGCTTGGCCGCGGCGTGAACGGCGTCCTCGTTGATGTCGGCGAGGTCGACGGCGGCGCCGGCTTCGGCGAAGGCGCGGGCGGTGGCCAGGCCCATGCCGGAGGAGGCGCCGGTGACGAAGGCGACCTGGCCTGTGAAGTCGTAGGCGGGGTTCATGTCGTTGTTCTCTCGTGCGAGGTGAGGGGCAGAGGCGGACGGCGGGGCGTCCGTGGCCAGCGGACACAGGTACCTGCTCGGCGCCGTGTGGGGCCGGGTCGGTGTGCTGGTTGTGGGCCGGGACGGTCGCCGGGGGCGGGCGTCAGGAAGCGGATTCGATGGTGATGCGGGTCGCCCGGCCGAGCTGGTCGGCATGGACGTTGAGGTGGCCGAGGATGAGCAGGTCGGCGGAGGGGGCGGGCCCGTCCTGGTAGAAGAGGGCGAGGTTGCCCCAGGGCGCGTAGTAGGCGATGTCGCCGACCTGGGCCGCGGCCGGTTCCGGGGCGCGGTCGGTTGTCAGCCTGCGCGGCAGGTCGGCAACGCGCTCGGTGCTGTGGAAGTCGGTGAGGTCCAGGGTGAGCGGCAGCAGCTCCGCGAAGTCGCGCGCGGCTGGGCTGTCCTTCAAGGTGGCGCCGACGGGTTGGCCGTCGAGGGTGACCTGGATGCCCATGGGTGCGCTCCTCTCGGAGGGGGATGACGTGGCGGCGGGAGGGTTGTCCTGGGTGTCGCTGGAGCAGGCGGTCACGGTGAGCAGAAGGGCGGCGGCCGGAGCGGCGCGGGCCAGCGCGCAGCGGACGGTGGGGTACATGGGGGTCCCTGGGGTGGTCAGGTGGGCATGGGCTCGGCGTAGTACCGGAAGCCGTCGCGCCCTGTGTGGATGGCGTACAGGCGTTCGGCCAGCCCGTCAGGGCTGGCGTGCTCGGCGTCCGGGCGGATCGCGCCGGGAATGATCAGCTGGGCGGCGTGAATGTTCTCCGGCGCGAGGGCGTCGTGGAGCATCGCCGCGTAGGCGCTCTCGGCGGCGAACGCGATCGAGGTGCCGGCCACCTTGGGGTTCGGGCGCACGGCGCTGCCGCCGTTGACGAACAGCAGCGTGCCGCGGCCCAACTCCCGCATCCCGGGCAGGACAGCGTTCACACAGGTGACCGGTCCCTTGACGGAGAAGACCAGCGGGTCGTCCAGGTCGGTGGCGGTCGTCTCCAGCACCGGCTTCATGAAGTCGCCCCGCGGCACGGGGCTGAACTGGAGGATCTCGACGGGCCCGAGCGTGTCGGCGGTATCCCGCAGGGCCGTGGTGAGGGAGCCGGGATCGAGGACGTCGGCGGTGAAGCCGCGGGCCTGGATGTTGTCCCGGGCCAGCTCGGCGACCAGGTCTTTCTGATGCTCGGCGCTGCGGGAGATGAGGGCGACCGAGTGGCCGGCGGTGCCGAAGCGGCGGGCGGCGGCCAGTCCCAGGCCGGGGCCGGCGCCGATGAGGGCGAAGGTGGTCACGGTGTTCCTCTCCGGTTCAGGCGGTGGCCGGGGCGGCAGCGTACTCGGCGTCGGAGACGGGCGCGCCCCAGTGCACGACGTCGTGGGTGTCGTCGCCTTCGTTGATGGCGAGGTGGACCATCAGGCGGTTCGGGGCGGCGCCATGCCAGTGCTCCTCGTCGGCCTCGAACAGGACGCGGTCGCCGGGCCGGATGACTTCCACCGGTCCGCCGCGGCGCTGGCACAGGCCGACCCCCTCGGTGACGAACACGGTCTGGCCGAGCGGGTGGCGGTGCCAGTGCGTGCGGGCGCCGGGCATGAAGTGCACCAAGGACGCGGTGACGCGAGAGGGGGCCGGGGCGGCGGCGACCGGGTCGATGTAGACGTCGCCGGTGAACCAGTCGGCCGGGCCCTTGGCGGTGTCGAGCGAGCTGCGGGTGATCTGCACGAAGTGCTCCTTTGCGGGGGAGGGCCGGCGGGTCAGGGCTGGAGGAGGGTCTTGATGGCGCGGCGCTCGTCCATGGCCTTGTAGCCCTCGGCGACCTGGTCCAGGGACAGGGTGAGGTCGAAGACCTGGCCCGGGTCGATCCGGCGGGTCAGGACGCGCTCGATCAGGTCGGGGAGGTAGTGGCGTACGGGGGCGGGACCGCCGCGCAAACCGACGTGGGAGAAGAACAGCTCCTGCCCGTCGACGGCGACGTCGTGCGGGACGCCGACGAAGCCGACGTTGCCGCCGGGCCGGGCCGAGTGCAGTGCCTGGAGCATCGACTCGCCGGTGCCGACGCACTCCAGCACGGAGTCGGCTCCGATCCCGCCGGTGAGCTCCTTGATCCGCTCCACGCCCTCCTCGCCGCGCTCGGCGACGATGTCGGTGGCGCCGAACGCGCGTGCGAGCTCCTGCCGGGACGCGTGGCGGGACATGGCGATGATCCGCTCCGCGCCCAGTTCCTTCGCCGCGATCACCGCGCACAGGCCGACCGCGCCGTCGCCGACCACCACAGCCGTCGACCCGGGCTTCACCTCGGCGGCGTCCGCCGCCCACCAGCCGGTGCCCATCACGTCGGAGACGGCCAGCAGCCCCGGCCACAGGCTCTCGTCCGGCACGTCCTTGGTGGCGACGAGGGTGCCCTGGGCGTTGGGGATGCGCACGTACTCGGCCTGACAGGTCGACATGAACTCGCGGTGCAGGCAGTTCGACTGGAAGCCGTTAGCGCAGTTCGCGCAGGTGTTGTCGGAGGTCGCAAACGAGCCGACGACGAACTGGCCCGGTCTCACCGCGGTGACGGCCGAGCCGACCTCCTCCACGAAGCCGACGTACTCGTGGCCCATCGGGTGCGGGTCACCGACCGGCTCAGCGCCGCGGTAGGGCCACAGGTCCGAGCCGCACACACAGGTCACGGCCATGCGGATGACCGCGTCGGTCGGATAAATGATCTTCGGGTCGTCCACGGTCTCGAACCGGACATCGCCGGGAGCGTGAATCACTGCGCCGCGCATGAGAGGGGTCCTTTACGTGCCGGGCGTGCGGCCACCGGAAGGCCCGGGACCGCCGCCGTGTACGGAGACGGGGTGCACGCCAGCCGTGACGGGCCGGGCGGAGAGCACCACGTCATCCAGGGAACCCCGTGCTGGCGCCCGGAGCGAGGCACCATCAAGGGGTGTACCGGCAGTACATCCCTATGGCCGCGTGCGGGACGTACCGTCGAAGGCGTGGACAACCAGGAAGAGGTCCGCGAGTTCCTCACCTCGCGGCGCGCGAAGATCAGCCCCGAGCAGGCGGGCCTGCCCGCCGGCTCCCGTCGGCGGGTGCCCGGCCTGCGCCGCAGCGAAGTCGCCGCGCTCGCCGATGTGAGCGTGGAGTACTACGCCAAGCTGGAGCGCGGCAATCTCGCCGGCGCCTCCCCGGCGGTCCTCGAAGCCGTCGCCCGCGCTCTGAATCTCGACGATGCCGAATGCGCTCACCTGCTCAACCTGGCCCAGGCCGCCGACGGCTCCGACGCCCTCACCCGGCCCCGCCGCCGCACCAGCCGCACGTGGACGCCGCACCGGAGCCTGCAGTGGACCCTGGACGCGGTCACCGCCGGGCCGGCGTTCGTCCGCAACGGCCGCATGGACGTCCTCGCCGCCAACCCGCTCTTCGAAACGTTCTACAGCGACCTCTACGCCACCCGCGGCAACCAGCAGAACCTGGCCCGCTTCACCTTCCTCGACCCCGCCGCACGCCGCTTCTACCCGGACTGGAACACTTTCGCCGACATCACCGTCGCCATCGTCCGTACCGAAGCCGGCCGTAACCCGCACGACAAGGACCTGCACGACCTCGTCGGTGAGCTGTCCACCCGCAGCGACGAGTTCCGCACCCGGTGGGGCGCCCACAACGTCCGCCTCCACAGCACCGGCACCAAGCACTTCCACCACCACACCGTCGGCGACCTCATCCTCGCCTTCGAGGGCCTGGACCTCACCGCCGAACCCGGCCTCACCCTCACCATCTACACCGCCGAACCCGGCTCAGCTTCCGAAGAGGGCCTGCGTCTTCTCGCCTCCTGGGCCGCCACGCCCCAGACCCACACAGCCCACCCCATCGAATGAGGCTTCCGGCGTGACTCACCGCTAATCTGCCTGTCGTCAAATGACCCTTTGACGACAGGCGACCCGGACCATCGTCGGCCCGTTCGAAACACGGGAAAACCGGCGACCCGATCCAATGCGATCCGTTCCGGATCGACGACAGGGTTTGACGACAGATAGAACCGTCATCGGCGACAAAGCCAGCGGACGAAGGGGCGGCGTGGTCATGGCGGAGCTGGTCTACACGCGCGTGTCCACCGACGAGCAGAGCACCCAGCGGCAGACCCACCTGCTCGCCGAGGCCGGCCTCGTTGACGGCGCCGACGGCGTGCGGCTGTTCACCGACCCGGCCACCTCCTCGAAGATCCCCGCGCTGGAACGGGCCGGCTTCCGCGCGCTGGTCGGCTATGCGCGGCCCAGCGACCGGCTGACGGTCTCGGAGCTGTACGGCCGTGGCCGACCTGATGCCCGGCCTACCCGACCGGCCCCCACCCGCTGCCGACGCGCCACAGCCGGTGCGGGTCGAGATGCCGGGCAAGATCGCCCGATACCTGGCCGACCACGACGGCCTGGGCGACGCCGAATGGCAGGCCCTGCGGAAGGGACGTGAGGTGCGTCGTGGCCAGGGCTACAGCCTGCACCTCACCGCGCCGCCCGACGTACACCACGCGCTGCTTGCCGCCGCGGCGATGCTGGGCGACGAAGCGGCGTCCCCGGCGGAGCGCAAGGCATACCGGATCTACGCGGAGCGGCTGAACAACGCGACGCTGTGACGGACTACAACCGGATCACCGGGCGTGCACAGAACTTCGGACATCCGTGCAGGCCACTTCAGAGATGCCGGGGCCGGCCTCCGGACGGCGACCGCCCCCCCACAGCCCTTGATCAGGGCAGCCGGCGGAGCCGGTGGAAGCAAAAACCGGTGAGGCCGAGGGTGAGGAGCGCGTAGATGCCCAACTCGCACCACTGGAGGGACCAGAAGCGACCGGGCGGCTGGTAGGTCATCGCCTGCCGGTAGCCAAGCCGGTTGATCTCGGCCATGCACGCGTCCCGGGTCGGCGCGCCCTGGGAGGGCGCGCATGCCCCGGAGGTCAAAGACACCTTGACATCGCCGACGG
The DNA here is from genome assembly GCF_042429965.1 of Actinoallomurus acaciae. Classification (NCBI taxonomy): domain Bacteria; kingdom Bacillati; phylum Actinomycetota; class Actinomycetes; order Streptosporangiales; family Thermomonosporaceae; genus Actinoallomurus; species Actinoallomurus acaciae. The sequence continues at coordinate 26,544 of NZ_JBHLZP010000014.1, read as the reverse complement.
CGCGCCCGGACGCGTCAATGGTGCGCTGGGACAGGATCCACGCGCCCGTTTCGGGCGGCTTGATCCGCAGGCGCACCGAACCGTCGGCGGTGTTGGCCATGAGGGATTTCAGGTTCGCGCCGGTGATCGCGGTGGTGGCACGGGTCGGCGGCAGCAGGTGGGGCCTGACCAGGAGCGGCACGGCGACCTGGACGGCGGCGAAGACGGCCAGAGTCAGGGCCATCGCGGGCACGGTTCGCCGGACGAGCATCCCGACGACCACCCCGAGGACGAACGCGAAGGCGGCATAGCCGACGGGGACGATGCCCCGCGCGCCGAACACCAGGGGCGACAGCCGCGGCAGTTCGTCCGCCGCGCTCTTGTCGATGGGGCCCGACCACCAGGTGATCGCCAGGCTTCCCAGCGCGGCGGCCGCCGTCGTGGCCAGCCCGACGAGCGCGAGCTTGACGGCGAGCCAGCGCGTGCGCGTGACGCTCTGGTTCCACACCAGCCGGTGGGTGCCGCTCTCCAGTTCGCGGCCGATCAGGGGCGCTCCCCAAAACAGTCCGACCAGGCCGGGCAGGAGCAGCACGAGGGCGATGAGCGCGAGGAAGACCATCTGGTGATCGTCGAAGAACTGCCCGGTGAACGTCGAGCAGTCGCCTGCGGCCGTGCAGGCCGACCGTCCGGAGGCGTAGTCGTCGGCAAGGCCGGGACCGGTGACGGCCAGGACGGCCGCCAGCGCGGCGAGCGCGGCGAAGCCCGTTGTCGCCTGGGTACGGAACTGGCGCAGTGTCAACCAGATCATCGCTGGACCTCCAGAGCCGGCCGGGCGCCTGTGTCCCCGTCGGGGTTCATGTAGGCGAGTACGAGGTCTTCGAGGCCGAGACCGCTGACGGTCCAGGCCGGGTCGTGGATCGGGCCTTCGGAGCGGACGATCAGGGTCGTCTGGCGGCCGGTGTGGCCGGCCGAGACGACATGCTGGTCGCCCGGCAGCCGGGCCGGGTCGCGGCGCGGCCCGGTAAGGCGGTGGTGTGCGGCCAGCAGCTCGTCTACCTCGCCCGCGATCCGGACCTGCGACGACACCAGCACGACCAGGTAGTCGCAGGCCCGCTCCAGGTCGGACACCAGGTGGGAGGAAAGCACGACGCCGAGCCCCTGCTCGGCGACGGCCTCCATCAGACTCTGCAGGAAGTCGCGGCGGGCGAGCGGGTCGAGTGCGGCGACCGGCTCGTCCAGGATCAGCAGCTCGGGCCGCTTGGCGATGCCGAGGGTGAGGGCGAGCTGGGCGCGCTGGCCGCCCGACAGCCGCCCGGCCCGTTGCGCGGGATGCAGGCCGAGCCGCTTGATCCGCTCCCACGCCAGGGCGTCGTCCCACGCAGGGTTGAGGCGGGCGCCCAAGCGCAGGTGCTCCTCGACGCTCAGCCCCGCGTAGACGGGGGTGTCCTGGGCGACGAAACCGACCTTGGCGAGTTGCTCGGGACCGGCGCCCGGACGGCCGCCGCACACCTCGATCGTGCCCGAGGTCGGGGTGAGCATCCCGGCGGCCAGGTTCAGCAGCGTGCTCTTCCCAGCACCATTGGGACCGACCAGCCCCACCACGCGCCCGGCGGGGATGTCCAAAGTGCAGTCCGACAGCGCCTGGCGGCGCCCGTAGGTCTTATTGAGTGCGCGGGCGCGCAGAGTGGCGGTCACGCGGTCTCCTCCTGTCCGGCGGTGTGAAAGGCCGACATGAACAGGGCCTCGATGCTCTCGTCGTCCAAGCCGGCCCGGCGGGCCTTGGCCAGCCAGCGCCGCAGCTCGGCGCGCAGCGGGCCGTGCGCGGCCAGCGAGGTGTGGGCGAGAGTTGCCGTCACGAACGTGCCGACCCCGGGACGGGCGGCGACCAGGCCTTCGTGCTCCAGTTCGCGGTAGGCCTTCAGCACCGTGTTGGGGTTGATCGCCAGCTGCGCCACGACCTCCTTGACCGTGGGAAGCCGGTCGCGCTCCTTCAGCAGCCCGAGCCTCAGCGCATGCCGGACCTGCCGGACGAGCTGCTGGTACGGCGGCAGCCCCGAGCCCGGATCCAGATGGAACTCAAGCACCGTTCCTCCATTTATCTAGGTGCCTAGTACTTTAGAGGGGTAGCGCAAGACCTTGTCAAACCCGCAGCTGAGAGCACCAGGCGCCATCGGGTCGGGCACCAGAATGTTGGGATCGCTCGTCAAGCCAGCAGGTCGACGCCTGAAGGAAGAACCTCAGCCGGACCGTCGCCGAAGATCGGCTCCCACCGCGCCCAGGCCTGCCACCCGGAAACCCGCGACGTCCCCATCGCGACAGCCCTCTGGCTGCAACAGGCCATGGACTGACACCACACCGCCACCCACATCCTGCCCCCGGCCTGCGCCTGAAGTTGTCCGGCGGCCGCATCACCAAACACGCCATCGACCTGGACAACGTCGCCGGACCCGCCATCGCCGACTATCTCCAGACACAGGGCTGAACGCGCACCCGGACCTATGTTCTCGTCGGGTTCTGCCGACTCATAGTCAGGCCGTCGGCTTCTCAAGCCTGGCGGGATCAATGCTCGCTGACCTCTTCGAGCATCTCCTCCGAGTCACGGTCCCGGGCGAGGACATCGAGCGCGGCCGCGCTCGCCTGGCCCCAGGCCTGCGGCCCCGCCGCCTACCTGGGAAGACGCCTCAGATGGCGGCTGGTGGTAACTCCCTTACCGGCAGGCCGACCACGGCGGCGATGGCAACCGCGAGCAGGTGCGAGACCGGCTGGGGTGGATCAGCCGGTCGATGGCGGCGTAGGCCGCGGCGATTGAGGGCGCCGCGATGGTCACCGAGATCGCGACCCCGGCCAGATCCTCGGCTCGCCCGTAGCCGTAGGTGTAGCGGCGGGTCGGCGGGCGCCGGCCCAGCACGAACGCGATTACCAGCGGGACCGCCGTGAGGGCGTCAGCGGCGTTGTGCAGCGTGTCCCCCAGCAACGCCACCGACCTCGAAATGGCGACCACGACCGCCTGGATGACCGTCGTGACGCCCAGCCCGCCAAAGAGATCCACAACGCCCGCATGCCTTCGGCCGAGGCCTCCATCGCTGCGTCGACCTTGTCGGCCGCCTCGTGGGAGTGCGGCCGGAACACATGCACGACCTTGTCCCAGACACCGGAAGAACCGTGTTCGTGGCCGTGCTCGTGGCGCTGCCCGCGATACCAATAGCCCCGCAGCGTCGGCGGCGTTCCCGGCGGGAAGTGCCCCATGCTGTTGAGCACGTTCCAGGCCAGCAGACCCGCACGGCGGCTGGTGTCCCCGCGCGAGTCGAGCACGAGACCGAGCCGGGCGCTTTCCTCGGCGTAGTGCAGGAGCGCTTCGGGTGTCAGGTCGGCCAGCGCGATCGCCTGGGTGGCCAGCGCGCAGCACACGTCGAACAGCGCGATGTACTGGTTGCGCCGGGAGGCGCGGCAGGCGGTGACCGCGGCGAAGAAGGCGTCCAGCCGCTCATCACACCTCCACCAGCGTCATCTTCGGGTCGTTGGCCATCCGGGTCGCGGCCGTGTGCCGCAGGTCATGCAACGTCCAGTTGGTGCCGAGCTTGTCGTTGGCGCGCTGCAGCACCCGCCGCATCGCCCAATACGACATCGGCCGCTGCTGTCCCCGCCGAGTCCGCCACAATGCTCACTCGCCGCGGGCACCCCGTCGGCGTCCAGGTACAACACCAGGTACCGGAACGCCTCCGGGCTGGCGGGCACCGCCTGACACAACCGAGTGCCTTTCGACACGACGTAGACGCGCAGCCCAGCCCAGTCGACATCGCCGACCGTAACTCCCAGCAGCTCGCTGGCTCGCGCGCCGCTCGAGACGTAGAACAGCAGCAGTGCCCGGTCCCGGTCGCACGTCATCGCGGCGAGCAGCTCATCCCACGCCGCGTCCGGCAGTGCTCGCGGAACGGCTTCGGGCACCCGCTGCCGCAGCCGGGCGCGCCGGAAGACCGGCGCCGCCTCGATCGGGCTGCGATGGGCCAGCGCGGAGCGGCGATCGGCCGAACTCGGCACCGGGTTGACCACCGGGCCGCCGCCGTGGTGGGCGTGGAAGGCATAGAACCCGTACACCACGCTCAAGGCGTGGTTGATCGTCCGAGGCGCGTACCCCTCGGCCAGCACCACCTTGCCAGTCCGCAGGTTCACCGTCCCGGGTGCGGGCGCGAGCGGCGACGCTGCGGATTACCCGCCGTCCGCATCCAGCCCACCAAGACGTCGACCTCCGCGCCGGTCGCCTTCTCCCAGGCCACCTCCAGCACCCACAACACCCGAAACCAGCGCAGCAGGTCAAAGGCGTAACTACGACACGTCAACACGCTCATATCGCTGAGCGCCAGCTCCTTCATGTAGCCGCTCACGGGCGCGACCTCCACGCCGCCACCATCCCGAACCACGAACGGCGGAAACCGGCCCGTCGACTTCTCCACGCTCCCGAGCCGAGGCACACCCGCCCGGCCCTCCATCAACGCCTGCCGCAACTTCGACACCCACCAAGCCTTCCGGTCGCCGAGCAGCCTGCCCGGGAATCGCAGTACTTGGTGTAGTCAACAGTCCAAGGAAGTACAGCATGTCGCCATCGGAGTCGGTTCCGCCCAGGATCAGGGCCCGATCGTCCTCGCCCAGGGAGATGACGGCGAACAGCCCGGGGGGCCCGTCGGGGATGTCCGTGCCGAAGTGCCCGCCTGCGCTCCTGGGCAGCCCGGTCTCGGTGAGGAGCACGAGGTCGGTGTCGGACAGCCCGAGTTCCCTCCCCGTCTCGGTCGTTCGTCGTGCGCGCGGCACCGACTTCTGGTGACGCGGTCACCAGAAGTCGGTGCAGGCGTTTCGGGGAAGGCCGGCCGGCCGGCGCGGTGTGTCGCCGCAGGCGCGGAACCTCCATCCCGGCGCGATCTCGTGGGCGCGGCTGGCGAAGGTGGCGCCGGTCGTGGTGAACGGGCCGCACTGGGTCCACGTCTTGCCGTCGTTGCGCGTCCAGTCCATCCAGACGCGGTCGCCGTACCGGGCATGGGTGATCTGCGCCCAGACCAGCTCGTGGCCGCCGATGCTCCGGGTGAGCAACTGCACCGTGGCCGTGTGGTCGCGGCCGTGCACCTGGACGGGCGCGAGCGGCGCCTGGCCGTCCTGCCGGCCCGGCCAGGGCCAGTCCTTGCAGGCGGCGAACTGCTGTACCACCGGGACGGCCTGGGAACGGGGCACCAGCCACCGTCCGACGAGCACGCCGGAGCCGCCGAAGACCAGCGCCGTCAGCGCGATCAGGGCGGCGACGACCAGCCGGCCGCGGCGATCGAGCCGGCGAAGCGGCACCCGGTCCCCGGCCGTCGCGGACGGCTGCGGATCCGGCGGCGCGGCCGGGTCCGGGAACGGTCCCGGCGGTGGCGGGCAGTCGCCCCGCCGGTGACCGTCCCCGGTGAGGTGGTTCCACAGCGGGCGCAGCCGCGCGGGATCGTCCCCGGCCAGCCGTGCCAGCCGCTCGATGACCGCCCACGGCGGGACGATCCGCCCGGACAGGTAGCGCGATATCGACGAGTCGCTGGCGTGGACGAGTTGTTCGAGTTCCTTGAGGCTCTTTCCGGTACGCGTCCGCAGCGCCTGCAGTTCGGCGGCGAGCCGCGGCCCGGCGTCGCAGTCCGCTGATTTCGACGGCTTCGGCGCGGGTTCTTCCGCAGGCCGTTTCATCCCACCGAATCCCATCCGGTTTGCGCGGTCGAGCGCTGCGACACTGTCATGGGCTGCCGTCCCGCGAATATTCCTCATTCCACGACATGCGGTGTTAATCCCACCACATGAGCCGTACATGTGGGGTGGAATGGGATCAACTCCCACATCGGGCGCGCAAGTCGCCGGGCGGTTTCGTCAAGCGGCGATGAGGGCTCGGCATTGTGGGCGTGATCTCGATTCGGTCCGCGTAAAGTCCCCGCGAGTGCAGGCACCAGCGCGGGAAAGGCGCTACCGATGAACGACCGTCATTCGTCCGGTTCTGGTCCTTTGGTCGGCATTGTTCGCGGCACGTCGCCGGGGCATCCGGCTCCTGACCCACGACGCGGCGGCGCTTAGCCCAGGCCGTGATCGACTCGCTGCGGGGCCCGACGTCCACCGGTCGGGCGGCCGCGCATCTGGCACGCATCACCGGTCCGCTGCGGACCGACTCGCGGTTCCGCCGGTGTTTCGTGGCCGACCAGGTCAACGCCGGCGGCACGACCATGGCGACGGGGGCGCTGGCCTTCACCGTGCTCGGCATCGGCGGCGGGGCGAGCGGGATCGCCATGGTGCTGCTGGCCACCATGACGGCGGGCATCCTCGCGGGCCCGCTGGGCGGAGTGGTCGCCGACCGGTTTCCCCGCGCGTCGGTCATCTCCGTCGTCCAGGTCATCATCGGGCTGATCACGATGATCGAGGCCATCCTGATCTTCACCGGCCGGGCCGCCGTGTGGAACCTCGCGACACTGGCCGCCGCGAACTCCGCCGCGGCGTCGTTCTCCGGACCCGCGCGTACGGGCCTGATCGGCTCGATCGTCGCGGAGGAGCAGCTGAGTGAGGCGAACGCCCTCAGCCAGTTGGCCCGGCACGTCGTCTTGACCATCGGCCCGGCGATCGGCGGGGCCGTCGTCGCGATGGCGGGCGCCGGCTACGGAGTGGGATGCAACGCCGTCTCCTTCTTCGTCTCCGGCGCGCTGATGGCGAGGATCCACGCGCCGTGCGCCGACCGGCGGCCGTCCACCATGCGCGCCGACCTGATCGAGGGCTGGACCACGATCCGTACCCGGCGCTGGATCTGGACCTGCCTCATCGGCGCCGGGGTCATGATCCCGGCCTGGCACGTCGGCTACGGCATTCTCGGGCCGCCGTACGCCGAGACCTGCCTGGGCGGCGCGTGGGCGTGGGGTTTGATCGCCTCCAGCCTCGGCTGCGGCATGGCGCTGGGCGCGGCCGTCTCGCTCATCTGGCGTCCGCGCCGGGCGGGGTGGACCAACTGCCTCGGGACGGCGGCACTGGCCCTGCCGGACCCGCTGATGGCGGCCGGGGCGCCGCTGCCGGCGGTGATGGCGGCGGTCGTCGTCGCCGCGTGCGGGCTGAGCATGTCGGTGGTGGCGTGGCGGACCGCGATCCAGCAGGACGTACCCGCGGACCAGCAGGGCCGGGTCTCGGCGTTCGCCGACATCGCCGAGATCGGCCTGACCCCGGTCGGCTACCTCCTGGTCGCACCCGCCACCGACGCCATCGGCATCCGGGCCACCCTGCTGGTGTGCGGGATCATCGTCGCCGGCGCCAGCCTGGCACCGCTGCTGAGCCGCGACGTACGGACACTGACCCTCGTGACCGCAGTCCCGCCGGTCGTCGAGGAGCTCCCCGACGACCCGGCACCGGACCTGACCCCGCCACCGGTGAGCACACCGGCCTCCTGACACCGCGGCACGGCCACGCGGCCGATCACAACCGCGGGCATGGCCCCGACCCCGCGCCGACCGCGAACGTCACGTAGACGGACCGGCCGAGGCGGGCGTGGCCGAGCATGCATCGGGTGAACGCCGGATCGGCCAGCGTGACCGGGCCGCCGACGCCGGCCGGTGACCCCTGGCCCTCCGTCCGGGGGTGTGGCGAACAGTGCGTGGGCGTACGGGACGAACCGGCCGCCACGCAGCCGGGGGAGGGCGACGCTCGCGACGAGCAGTGGCCGGTCGACAGCCGATCCAGGACAGCCATCGGCTGGCAGACGAGGGTGGTCAGCCCACTCGCGGCCAGGCGTTCCAGCGCCGAGCCGGCGGTCTCCTCGAACTGCTTGCAGAACGGGCACTGGAAGTCGATGACGATCGCCCCGCCGCCGTCCCCGTCCCGGCCGCCATCATCATCACCGTCGCCGCCATCGCCGCTGCCGCCCCCGTCGCCATCGCCGCCGACCCTCGCCCCGCCCCCGCCTCCGTCGTCGCCACCATCGCCGCTGCCGCTGCCGCTGCCGACACCGTCCCCGTCGGCCGGAGTGCCCCGGGGCATCTGCTCCGGTGCCGACGCGTGTGGTGTCGATGTCGTCATGTGGCTCTCTCGTCCCGGCGGGGAATGGCGGTCGGTGATCGTGCCGGGCCCCGGGGCGGTCGTGCCGGTCGCTTCCCGCCGCCCCGGCGGCCGATCCGCATCGGACCGGGGTCTCACACCCCGGTCGGCCTTGGTCCCGGTTCGGCATCGCCTCCGGCCGCCGTGCCCCGTGCGACCGGGGCCTCGTCCGCGAACGGCTCTCCGCGCAGCCGGAGGCTGATCAGCGCCGTGACGGCGAAGACGGCGCCCTCATAGGTCATGGCGTGCGAGAACGCGTCGCCGGGGAGGCCGAAGTAGGCCAGCCCGGCCGCGGTCACCCCGATCGAACCGCCGAGCTGCTGGGCCGTGGGCAGCAGCCCGGACACCGACCCCGCCGCGGCGCCGTCCACCTTCGCCAGCACCAGGGCGAACACCGACGTGGTGAACAAGCCGAACGCCGCGCCCCCGGCCGCCAGCACCGGTATCGCCGTCCAGCGGCCGGCCGTGGTCCGGATGAGGGGGGCGAGCGCGACGGCCATTCCCGCCAGCACCAGCGACGCGACCGTGAGCACCGCCGCCCCGTGGCGGCGGGACAGGGCGGGCGCGGCCCGGCTGCCCAGGACGGCCGCGGCCGCGAACGGTGCCGACACCAGCGCCGCGGAGACGGCCGGGTAGCCGAGGGCGGTCTGCAGGTGCAGGAACAGCAGGTACGTGAACGACGGCACGCCCGCGTTGAACACGAACACCAGCGACACCCCCCACCGTGCCGTCCGGTCGCGCAGTACCGACGGATGGATCAGCGGGTCCGGCCGGTACCGGAGCGTCGCGGCGAAACAGCCGAGCGCGGCCGCGGCGACGGCGAGACCTGCCCATGTCCACCAGGGCCAGCCCGCCTCCCGGCCCAGCGCCAGCGGCAGGATCAGCGCGCCGAATCCCACCGTGGTCAGGACCGCGCCCACCCCGTCCACCCGCTGTCCGCCGGCGCCACGCGTACGGGGCAGCACCGTCGCCCCCGCCAGCGAGACGAGCGTCACCGGCACCGTGACCAGGAACACCGGCCGCCAGCCGAGGCCGAACACGTCGGCGCCGACGAGCAGCCCGCCGACCAGCGGTCCGGCCAGTGAGGCCACGCCCATCGTGGCCCCGTAAAGGCCCATGGCACGCGCCCGTCGCGTCGCGGGCAGGGCGACCTGGATGATCGACAGCACCTGCGGGGCGACCAGGCCGCTGCCCGCGCCCTGCACCAGCCGCGCCGCGATCAACGACGCCGCGCCGGGCGCGGCGGCGCAGGCCACCGACCCGGCTGTGAAGATCACGGTGCCCACCACGAACAGCCGGCGGTACCCGTACCGGTCGCCCAGGCGTGCCGCCGTGATGAGCAGGCACGCGTAGGCCAGGGTGTATCCGGCGAGGACGAGCTGCACCGCGCCGGGACCCGCGCCCAGGTCGGCCTGCATCGCCGGGGCGGCGACCTGCGCGACGGTGACGTTGAGCAGTTGTACGAAGGTGGCGCTCAGCACCGCCGGCAGAACGAACCGTCCGCCGTTCACGACCGTCCGCCGTTCACGACCGTCCGCCGTTCACGAGACGAGGGCGGCGGCGAGCTCGTCCGGCCGGGCGGCGAACGGGCTGTGGCCGCCCGGGAGGGTATGCACGGTGAACGGCCTGCCGGGGAAGGCCGCGTCGGCCTCGGCGATCATCAGGTCCTGTACGGCGGGCGTCAGCGCCCGGTCATCCGCACAGCGCAGGAAGGTCCGCGGGATGCCTCCCCACCGCTCCGCGGTCAGCGTGACCGGGCTCGCCGGGATCGCCAGCGGCAGGTCGGGACTGAGCACCGAGCGCCAACGGTCGAACCGGTCCACGGGGGTGTCGTGGTAATGGGTCTGCCGCAGCTCTTCGACGTAGGCGGGGTCGGCCGAGATCGGGTTGATCCGTACGGCGCCCAGGGCGGCGGGGTCGCCGAGGTTGAGACCCTGCCCCAGCGCGGCGGCGTTCTCCGGCGAGCCGAGATAGTCCAAGAACCGCGGCCGTCCCCCCGGGACGAACGCGGTCAGGTACACCATCCTGTCGACGAGCCGAGGCGCCTTCTCCGCGGCCAGCGACAGGGGACCGCCGCCCGCGCTGTGCCCGACGAGCACGACACTGCGGTGGTGCCGGACCCGGCGCAGCGTCTCCACGACGGCCTCGGCGCACTCGTCCATCGTCACGGTGGCGAGTCGGGACCTCTCGGTCGCGAGGCCGGGCTGGCCGGGCAGCAGGTATCCGGTGGGCAGGGGAGCGTCGAAGCCGTGTCCGGGCAGGTCGACGGCCACACTGGCGGAGCCGAGCCCCACGAGTGCGCGCTGGGTCGCGGCCCAGTGCCCGGAGCCGTGCCAGGCGCCGTGTACGAGGACGAAAACCGTGCTGTTCATGCCCTCATCCCAGGCGATGACCATCGCGATATCCACGGAAAGATATGGCAGATGGCCTGGCGATATATCCGAGATATCGTCGACGCCATGGAGGCACGACACCTGCGGTATGCGCTCGCCCTCGCCGAGCACGAGCACTTCGGTCGGGCGGCCGGTGCGCTGGGGATCGCGCAGCCGCCGCTGTCCAAGCAGATCGCCGACCTCGAGCGCGAGGTCGGGGCCCGGCTGTTCGACCGTACGCGCCGGGGGGTGTTCCCGACGGCGGCGGGCGAGGCGTTCCTGGCCCGTGCACGGCGGGCGCTCGAGGAGATCGCGGCGGCCGTGGTCGACGCGGGCCGGGCCGCGCGCGGCGAGACGGGCCGGCTGCGCCTGGGGTTCATCGCCTCGGCGCTGCTCGACCCCCTGCCCGGCGTCCTGCGCCGGTTCGGCCGGGAGCGGCCGGACGTACGGCTCGAACTCCACGAGATGGCGACCAGCCGCAGCACCGCCGCGCTGGTCGCCGGCGAACTCGACGTGGCGATCACCCTCGGCCCGCCGCGGAACGCGGGAGCCGAGCACCTCGTCTCCGTGCCGATCGGGCACGATCACCTGATCGCCGTGGTGAGCACCGCGCATCCCTACGCCGGCCGGCCGTCGGTGACCGTGGACCAGTTGCGGCGGCAGCGGCTCATCGTGGCGGGCGGCGAGGACGAGCCCGCCGTCAGCGCCGGGTTGCGAACCCTGCTCGGCGAGGACTCCCCGGCGCTCGGCGGCGCGACCGTCGCCAGGGACGTCCACACGATCGTCGGCCTGGCCGCCTCCGGCGTGGGCGTCGGCCTGGGCCCGTCCCGGATGCTCGCGGTCCCGCGCCCGGGGACGTGGTTCTGCGAGGTGACCCCGCGCAGGCCCCTGCCCGACCTGATCCTGTCCTTCGCCGCGCGGGACCACTCGCCGGTGCTGGGCGCCTTCCTCGACACGATCCGGCGAAACTGCCCCGCGGTCGGCGCCGCGCTGGACGACCGGCTCCGCGCCCGGCGCGCAGAGCCCGGGTGAGCCCGGCCGACGACGACGTCCGAGCGCCCGACCACCGGCAACGGCGCTTGCGGCTCATCGTGCCGGTGGTCCGGCCCGGCGCGCGGCCACCGGCACGTACGCGGGATGCCGCCGGACACCCGCGTGGGCGTACGCCTCGGAGGCGGCCGTCAGAAGCCGGGGAAGACGCGGCGCAGATCGTCCAGCGTGAGCGTGCCGCCGGTGAGCTTCACCGAGTCCGGGGTGTGCGCGGGAGCGTGCCGGCCGGTGACCAGGCGCAGCCACCACTCCGCCGGCGCGGTCAGCGACGCGTCCGGGTCCGCCGGGGTGTCGGTCACCGTCACCGTCTCATCCACCCGGACCCCGAAGGACCGCTCCGGGGAGGTGGTGGTCACCGCGATCGTCACCGGCCGGCCGTCGAGTTCGGCGGCCTTGCCGACGAAGCCGATGAGCTGCCCGGCCTGCTCGAACAGCAGGGGAGCGGCCTCCGGCGCGAGCGTCGCCGCCGGGTCGAAGGCCGCCTTGACGTCCCACACGTGGTGGGCGACCTCGTTGAGCCGCAGCCCGGCGGCGGAGGCGAGGTCCACGGGCGCGGGCAGGAAGCCCAGGTCGATGCGGAGACTCTCCCTGGTCGGCGCGTCGATCGCCTCGTAGCGGCGCACCAGCGTCTCGTCGGCGGTCAGGAAGGTCTCGGCCCGCTCCTCGCGCGACATGGCGTCCCACCGCGCCCACACGCGCCGGTTGAAGTCACCGTCGGGGCTGCCGGTGCCGTTCAGCGCGCCATCCAGCGAGGCGAGGGCGATCTCCGCGCCGCTGCCCAGGTGGCTCAGCACCTGCGAGACGTCCCACTCGGCGGCCCCGGACGGGCGGGCCAGGTCGTCGGGGGTGAAACCGCGCACCATCGCCGCGAGGTCGTCGTGGCCGGTGCGCAGGGCCTGGATCGTCTCGTCCGCTCGGTCGCTCATTCGATGGTCTCCCGTGGGGTTGGGCTGCGACGGCCGCGGGTCGCGCGGCCCTGATCGAGAAGGTTAGACCGTGGCGTCGCGATGCCGTCGCGCGCCCGCCGCCCGCTGGAGCCGTCCTCGCTCCGGCGGCGCAGGACCTCACCGAGGATGGCGGCGAGGCGGGACGGCGAGGCGTTCGACGGGGCGGCCACCGCGATGACGGCCTCGCCCGCGCCGGGCAGCGGCGCCGCCACGGAGATGACGCCGCGCCGGTGCTCCTCCCTCTCCACGGCGATCCCTCGCGCGCGGACCCGGCGGAGCTCGGCGTCCAGCCCGCCGGGGGTCGTGATCGTGTACGGCGTCAACCGGGGGAGCGGGAAGCGCAGCGACCGCGACAGCGCGGGCACGCGCGTCAGCAGGACCTTCCCGGCCGCCGTCGCGTGCGGGGGCAGCGAGCCGTCGTCGTGGAGCACCGCCGATGACCCGGCCCGCTCCAGGACCCTGACCTCGGTGCCGTCGAGAACGGCCACGTACGCGTCCGCCCGCGTCCGCGCCGCGAGGTCACGCAGGGTGGGGAGGACGGCCTCGCGCAGCCGCCGGGGGCACGGGGCGGCGTTCCCGAGCCACCACAGGCGCTGCCCGATCCGGTAGGAGCCGTCGCGGAAGCGTTCGAGGCCGCCCCACTCCACGAGCTCGCGTACGAGGCGCAGGGCCGTCGGCATCGGCAGCCCGGTCCGCCGCACGATGTCGGCCAGCCGCAGCGCCTCCTGCGGCCCGGCGAACGCGTCGACCACCGCGAAGATCTTGCTGGCGACGGTTCGTCCCGCCTCATGTGCGTTGCCCGCCATCGCGCCTGTCCTTTCCGCCGCGCTCCGCGCCTTTCACTGGCCGAAAGCCCGCTCTTTCCGTACGGGACCGGCGGCCCGCAGGCTCGACGGCACCAACCCGTGAAGGAGTCTTCGATGACCGTGCCGGACCTCACCCCCGACGAACTGCTGGCGACGACGCGCATGGTCCGGCTGCGGCTCGACCTGACCCGCCCGGTGTCCCACGAGCTGCTGCGGGAGTGCGTCGACCTGGCGGTCCAGGCTCCGACCGGACGGAACCGGCAGCGCTGGCACTTCGTCGTCGTCACGGACGCCGAGCGCAAACGCGCGCTCGCCGACGTCTGGCGGGCGGGGATGGACAGCCCGATCGCCGCGGCCGACGCCGCGCTGACCGCGCAGGACCGGCGCCGCATGTACGCGGAGGGCGTCACCCTCGAACGCGCCCGGGCGGGCCTGGAGCGCCTCTACCACCATCTGCACGAGGTGCCCGCCCTGGTGGTGCCGTGCATCGAGGGCCGTACGGAAGGCGCGTCGATCGTCGGGCAGGCCAACACGTGGGGGTCGATCCTGCCCGCCGTGTGGAGCTTCATGCTGGCGGCGCGCGCCCGCGGGCTGGGCACCTGCTGGACCGGCGGCAACCTGCGCCGCGAACGGGAGGCGGCCGAGGTGCTCGGCATCCCGTACGCCGACGTGATGCAGGCGGCGCTCATCCCGGTCGCGCACACCGTCGGCACCGGCTTCCGGCCCGCGCGGCGCATCCCGACCGGTGAGGTGCTGCACTGGGACCGCTGGTAGGTCCCGCCCGTCAGTGTCCAGGCGCGCCGGGTCGGGCACGGGGGGTCTCCGGGCTACGCCGATGGTCATGTCGAGCCGCAACCCGGGTGCTTTTCCGGCTATTCCCACCGGGTGACTCGTCTCCGGCGGCGGCCATGGACGGTCGCGGCCGTGCCGCCTGGTGTCGATGGGACGGCCGTCGAGTCCTCGACACACGACCAGCCGGGAGGGCCGGATGCGCAGGATCCTCATCGTCGGAGCCGGCCAGGCGGGCCTGATGCTCGCGCTCGGCCTCCAGCAGGACGGCTATGAGGTCACCGTCATCTCCGCGCGTACCCCCGAGGACCTGCGCCATGGCCGGGTCATGTCCACCCGGTACATGTTCGGGCCCGCGCTCGCCCTCGAACGCTCCCGCGGTCTGCACTTATGGGACGACGAGGCGCCTCGCGCCGTCGGCCGGCGCGTCACGCTGGCCGCCTGGCTGGAGCTGTCCGAGGATCGCGGAGGCCGGGTCGCGTACCGATCCGTCTCCGCACCTTGTACGGCGGGTTCCCTCCCGTCATTCGTCACCCGATCGGCCGCCTGCCGTCCGGCTCCCGCGTGCTCGGCATGGCCGACGTCGTGGTCCTGAACGACCCGGTCGCCGGGCAGGGAAGCAACAACGCGGCCCACTGCGCCGCGATCTACCAGCGGCGCATCCGCGAGCACGGGGAAGAATCCTTCGACGAACCGTGGATGCGGGCCACGTTCGAGGCGTTCTGGGACTACGCGCGGCACAGCACGCGCCGGTCGAACACGCTGCTCGGACCGCTGCCCGAGCACGTACAGCGGGTTCTCCAGGCGGCCGCCCGGCATCCGGAGGTCGCCGCTCGTTTCGCGGCCGGGTCCGCCCGGCCCCCGACGCTCGACGACTGGCTGCTCGACCCTGACAAGACCGCCGCCTACCTGGCGTCGTTCTCCTGATCCCGCGCGTGCCCGGCCCGGTCGTCGCCGGGCCGGGCACGCGCCGGGCTCTCAGGCGACGGTGACGGTCAGGTGCTGCGGGTCGCCATCGCTCGCGGCGCCGGAGACGTCCGGCTGCCCGTCCGGGCAGACGTCGTCGTAGGGGAAGGCGTAGCCGATCGGGGTGTGGGCGTGCACGATCCGCGCCCAGTGGTTGGTGGTCGCGTCCTGGTAGAACCCCGACTCCGGGGTGCCGTTCGGCTGGTCGGCGCTGCTCAGGATGGTGCTGCGGTTGAACGCCGCGGCGATGCGCGCGAGCAGGCCCTTCTTGATGTCCGAGTCGCTCGGGTTGTTGGCGAACGGCCCGTCGTTGCAGGTGAAGATGTCCTTGGACGCCGGCCGCGTGAACGTGCTCCCGTCGTTGAAGGTGAGCACGCCGCCGTTGACGCGCCCGGTGAAGACGCCGCGTCCGCCCTGGATGTCCACCGTGAGATCGGTCCCGGCGTACTTGTCCCAGACCCGGCCGACGTAGTCGTCCCAGTACGAGGCGAAGGCGCCGGAGTCGCTCGCCATGTGGTCCTGCGGCGCGATGACCCGGAGGACGCCGTTGTCGCTGCGGATGACCAGCTCGTCCCAGGGCTGGCCGTCGGCGTTCTTCTGCGCGACGAGAGCGTCGGCCACCGCGTCGACCGCCCCGGCGGGCGCGGGGGCGACCGTGTGCGTCGAGTCGCCGACGAGTTCGAGTCCGATCGGCAGCGCGGTCAGCAGGTCGACGTAGGAGATGTTGGCGAACAGCTGTTCCGGGTTGTAGGTGAACTCACAGAACGACCAGGTCTTCTGGTAGTTCGCGTCGGACGGGTTGGCGAATGCCGGCTCGACGAGAGCCGGGCCGGGGTTGACGTAGAAGTCGAGCGTGTCGTTCTTCACGAAGTAGATGCGCGCGGCGTACATCTGGACGAGGGCGAGGTTCGCCTCGCCGCCGGCTCCGATCGGGATCGAGCAGTCCACGGGCAGCGGGGTCTGCGGGGCCGACGGCGATTCGAGATGGTACGGCGTGCCGTCGGCGCGCAGCAGCATCGGCTTGTCGGTGCCCTGTTCGCGGCCGGTGATGTAGGCGTTGACGGGGCTGGAGCCGTGGTTCGCGAGTGTGAGGGCGCACGTCGCGGCGGCCGCGGACGCCGGCCTGCCGAGCAGTCCGCGTCCGAACGGGACGGTGAGTGCGGCCGCTCCGGCCGCGGTGAGAAATGATCTGCGGGTGACCAACGGAACTCTCCTGGCGGGGTCGGTTCGGTTGCCGTTTGCCTTGACACACGTGTCATGGCGACACGGTGACGACTGTCAAGGTCCCCGATCCGCCACCCTACTGTCAAGAGTCCTTCCAATTAATCCGCAGGGTGATCGCATTGATCCGCGGGGTCACTCGGTCCGTTGCCCGCTCGTCGAGGCCGGGACGATGCGGTAGTCGCGCTGGAAGACGAGGTTGTGAAGGTCGGCGGCGACGATGGCGCGGAGGGTCGGCAGCGCACCGGCGGCGTGTTCGGGCGTGAAGACGTTGAGAGGCCAGTCACCGACGGTGGCACCGCGCAGGTGCGGGTGATGGAACCCGCTTCCATACCAGGCGCGGATGGTGATCGGATCGATGCCCGCGGCGCGTTGCTCGGGCCAGGAGAGTGCCCAGACGGCGTCGATCCCGTCACGGCCCTGGCGTACGCCGGTGGCGGTCACCTCGCCGGTCTCCAGGAGCAGGTGCGTGTTCACCTCGTGCAGCGCCTGACGGGCGTACGGGTCCAGCAGCCCGGCGGCGGCGGTGAACAGCCGTTCCTTGTCACGCCGGGGCCCGGCACCCCCGTGCGTGCCGTCCCGCAGATCGGCGAAGTGGCGCAGCAGCGCGTCGAGGGACTCCGGCCGTGTATCGGTCATGCCCCCATGCCTACCCGATACGGCCCACACCGTGGGACCGGTGGCGTGGGGTGGTCGATGACACCGGGTTCCCTAAGTACGGTTCATCCTCGCCCGGGGGTATCGGGGAACGTTGGGGCGGTCGGGGCCCTCACGGCAGATCTGTTCGTGTCGCGGCCCGCCGGGTAACCTCGGTGGAATTCCGCTTCAGCGGGCTGGGAGGAAGTTCGATGGATCGCCCACGCCCACCGGCAGGCCTGAGGCTGCGGCGCTCGGGCCGTGACACGGCCGCGTTACCCGCCCGCCTCGCCGCATGGCTGGCGACCGTGCTTCCCGCCGGGACCCGCGACCTCGGCGTGGCGTTGCTCGACGGCATCGACGCCAACGGCATGTCCTCGGAGACACTGTCCCTGGACGCCACCTGGACCGAGGACGACGGGCACCGGTCCGGCCGTTACGTCGCGCGGGTCGTCCCGGCGCCAGAGGACGTTCCGGTCTTTCCCGAATACTCCTTACGCGACCAGTACGAGACCATGCGCCTGGTCGGTGCGCTGACCGACGTGCCCGTCCCGCGCGTTCGCTGGCTCGAACCCACGGGCGAGGTGATCGGCAGCCCGTTCTTCCTGATGGACCGCGTCGACGGAGTCGTCCCCCGCGACGTGCTGCCCTACAACTTCGGCGGCAACTGGCTCTTCGACGCCGCGCCGGAAGACCGGCGCCGCCTCCAGGACCGTACGGTCGAGACGATCGCCCGGCTGCACGCCATCCCCGACGCGGGGTCGACGTTCGGCTTCCTCACCCCGCCCCACGGCGACAGCCCGCTCGCACGCGGCCTGGCGTACACGACGGCCTGGTACGACTTCGCCGTCACCGGCCTGGGCCGGTCTCCGCTGGTCGAGCGCGGCCTGGCCTGGCTCGCGGCCACCGTGCCGCGGACCCGCGAGACGGTCCTGTGCTGGGGCGACGCCCGGATCGGCAACATCCTCTACCGCGACTTCGCGCCCGCCGCCGTACTCGACTGGGAGATGGCCGCGCTCGGCCCGCGCGAGCTGGACGTCTCCTGGCTGATCCTCGCCCACCGGGTCTTCGAGTCGATCACCACGGCGCTCGCGCTGCCGGGCATGCCGGACTTCCTCCGCGAGGAGGACGTGACGGCCGCGTACGAGAAGGCCGCCGGCGTCACCCTGGACGACCTGCGCTGGTACCACGTGTACACCGGCGTGCGGTGGGCCATCGTGTTCATGCGGACCGGCGCCCGGCAGATCCACTTCGGTGAGGTCGAACGCCCCGCCGACATCGAGACCCTGCTCCACCATCGACCGCTGCTCGTCGATCTGCTCGATGAGGCAGGTGCGTAAGGCATGGTCGGCCCGCTCGACGAGTACCCCATCCACCAGGCCCCGCTGCCGGTCACCTGGCCGGCCACCGGTGACCGCAACTTCTACGACCGCTGTTACCTCAACGCGCACGACCGTACCGGCGACATCTTCGTCGTCACCGGAATGGGCTGGTATCCCAACCTCGGCACGAAGGACGCCTTCGTGCTGGTCCGGCGCGGCGACACGCAGACGGCCGTGCACCTCGGCGACGCGATCGACGACGACCGGCTGAACCAGCGGGTCGGCGGCTACCGGATCGAGGTCGTCGAACCGCTCAGGCGGCTGCGCGCGGTCCTGGAGGAGACCGAGGGCATCGCCTTCGACCTGACCTGGGAGGGGTCGTTCGACGTCGTCCGGGAGCAGCCGCACATCCTGCGCTCCGGAAGCCGGGTGACCCTCGACGCCCAGCGGTTCGCCCAGGTGGGCACCTGGTCCGGCTCGGTCGTCATCGACGGTGAGGAGATCGCGGTGACGCCGGACCGCTGGGTCGGCACGCGCGACCGTTCGTGGGGGATCCGCCCGGTCGGCGAGCCCGAACCGGCCGGCCGGCCCGCGGACCCGCCGTTCGAGGGCATGTGGTGGCTCTACCTGCCGCTGCGCTTCGACGACTTCGCGATCGTGCTGATCGCCCAGGAGGACCCGGACGGCTTCCGCACCCTCAACGACTGCACCCGCGTGTGGGGCGACGGCCGGGTCGAACAGCTCGGCTGGCCGCGCGTGGACATCTCCTATGCCTCCGGCACTCGCATCCCCACCGGTGCCGTGATCCGCTGCGGCGGAGCGTACGGGGAGCCCGTCACGCTGGAGGTGGAGTCGCTGCTGCCGGTCGCGCTGCACATCGGCGGTGGCTACGGCGGCGACTCCGACTGGTCCCACGGAGTGTGGAAGGGCCCGGGGTTCAGCGAACGGCGCACCTACGACCTGAGCTCCCCGGACGTCGCCGGCAGGATGATGTTCGGCATGGTCGACCACGTCGCGCGCGCCGAATGCGACGGCGCGACGGGCTACGGCCTGTTCGAGCACGGAGCGCTCGGCCGGCACGACCCGAGCGGCTTCACCGACTGGTTCACCGTCGCCCCCTGAACCCGCGGACACCTTCCACTCAGTGAAAGAGCGTGACCGTCTCGATACGGCGCCGGTCTTGACTGACCGACATGCGTACAGAGGTCGCCATCATCGGTGCCGGTCCGGCCGGCCTGCTGCTCTCCCACCTGCTGGCCCACGAAGGCATCGAGTCGGTGGTCATCGAGACCCGTACGCGCGAGTACGTGGAGGCCCGGATCCGGGCCGGCATTCTGGAGAGCTCGACCGTCGAACTGCTCGACGCCGTCGGGCTGGGGGATCGCCTGCACGAGGAGGGCGACGAGCACCGCGGCATCTATCTGCGGTGGCCGCACGAACGGCATCATCTCGACTTCGTCGACCTGGCCGGACGCAGCGTCTGGGTGTACGGGCAGACCGAGGTCACCAAGGACCTGGGCCGTGCGCGCGAGGCCGCGGGCCAGGAGTTCTGCTACGGCGTGAGCGACACCGCCGTGCACGACCTGACGACCGACCGTCCGTACGTCACGTTCCGGTCCGCGGACGGCCACGACGTGCGTCTCGACGCGGACGTCATCGCCGGGTGCGACGGCTCCTTCGGCCCGAGCCGCGGCGCGGTGCCCGGCGCCGCGAAGAGAACGTGGGAGCGTACCTACCCGTACTCCTGGCTCGGGATCCTCGCCGACGTGGCGCCGTCGACGGACGAGCTCATCTACGCCTGGCACCCGGACGGCTTCGCGCTGCACTCGATGCGCTCGGAGACCGTCAGCCGGCTGTACCTTCAGGTCGCCCCGGACGAGGACATCGCCGAATGGCCCGACGACCGGATCTGGGACGAGCTCGCCGTACGGCTCGGGCACGGGCAGGACGGGTGGGAGCTCACCCCCGGACCGATCACCGACAAGAGCGTGCTGCCGATGCGCAGCCACGTCATGGAGCCGATGCGGTACGGGCGGCTGTTCCTGGCCGGCGACGCCGCGCACATCGTGCCGCCGACGGGAGCGAAGGGACTGAACCTCGCCGTGGCGGACGTGGCCCTGCTGGCGCCGGCGCTGACGGCGATGCTCCGCAAGAACAACGCGGCCCTCGCCGACGCCTACTCCGACACGGCGCTGCGGCGGGTCTGGCGCTGCACGCACTTCTCCTGGTGGATGACGACGATGCTGCACGCCGGCGGCGACCCCTTCGACGCCCAGCTCCAGCTGTCCCAGCTACGGTGGGTGGCCGGCAGCAGGGCCGGGGCGACCGGGCTCGCGGAGAACTACGCCGGCCTGCCCATCGGCATGTGAGCATCCCGGGTCGTGGAGACGCAGGGCTACGGGGGGAGGGTAGGCGACGGTGCGGGCATCAGGGGTCCCGCGGGCGATGGCCGCGGCCGTGTCGATCACCTCATCGCTCGGCCTGACGGTCGACGACGCGATCGTTCTTCATGACTCGAACAAGCTCACTCTGCGCCTGCTGCCCTGTGACGTCCTGGCCCGGGTGGCGCCTGCGGCGGATCAGGTCGCACGGTTCGAAGTCGAGCTCGCTCAGCGGCTCGCCGAATCCGGGTGCCCGGTGGCGGCTCTCGAGCCTCGGGTGGAGCCACGCGTCCATGAGCGTGATGGCTTCGTCGTCACGCTGTGGACCTACTACGACCCCGTGACGCCTCGCGCGGCCTCACCGGCCGACTACGCCGACGCGCTCGCGCGGCTGCATGCCGGCATGCGCGAGATCGAGGTCCCGATGCCGCACTTCACGGATCGCGTCGAGCAGGCGCAACGACTCGTGGCGAACCGCGACCAGACCCCGGCGCTCGCCGACGCGGACCGGGCGCTGCTCGGCGACACGCTACGAAGCCTGAGACGAGTGGTCGGCGAGCACGGCGGCGCCGGGCAACCGCTGCACGGCGAGCCGCACCCGGGCAACGTCCTCACCACGAAGAGCGGGCTGCTGTTCATCGACCTGGAGACGTGCTGCCGTGGGCCGGTCGAGTTCGACCTCGCCCATGCGCCCGAAGAGGTCGGCGGGCACTATCCGGGTGCCGATCGGGACCTGCTGCGCCAGTGCCGGATCCTCGTGCTGGCGATGATCACAACGTGGCGCTGGGATCGAGGCGACCGGCTCCCCGGCGGACGCCGGCTGGGCACGGAGTGGCTCGGCCGGATCCGGGCGGCGCTCGATTGACGCAGGCGTCAGATCGTCCACCGGGCGGAGGCGCTCCGGCACGGCATCAGGCCAGGCCGAGCAGACGCGCGGCGTTGTCCTTCAGGATCAGCGGCCGGACCTCCGGCTTGATCTCCAGCGCGGCGAAGTCGGCCAGCCAGCGGTCCGGGGTGATGACCGGGTAGTCCGATCCGAACAGCACCTTTCGCCTCAGCGGGCCGTTCGCCGCGCGGACGAGTTGCCGTGGGAAGTACTTCGGCGACCAGCCGGACAGGTCGATGAAGACGTTGGCCTTGTGCGTGGCGATCGAGATGGCGGCGTCCTGCCAGGGCACCGAGGGGTGCGCGAGCACGATCGTCAGGTCCGGGAGGTCGGCGGCGACGTCATCGATCAGCATCGGGTCGGAGAAGCGCAGCTTGATCCCGCGTCCGCCGGGCAGCCCGGCGCCGATGCCGGTCTGCCCGGTGTGGAAGACCACGGGAACGCCGGCCTGCGCCGCCGCCTCGTACAGGGGATGGACGGCCGGGTCGTTCGGCGCGAACGCCTGCAGGGACGGATGCAGCTTAAGGCCGCGCGCCCCGGCGGCCACCAGGTCGGTGAAGAGGGCGACCGCGTCGGCGCCGTCGTGCGGGTCGACCGACGCGAACGGGACGAGCACGTCGGAGTGTTCGGCCGCCCCGGTCACGATCTCGTGGCTGGACAGGGCGGGGTGCCCGGTCGCGGTGTGCGCGTCGACGGTGAACACGACCGCGGCCAGGTTCCGCTCCCGGTAGTACCCGGCGATCCGCTCCAGAGTGGGCGTGCGGTCCTGCCCGGCCTTGAAGTACGCGGCCGAGGCGTCCATCAGCTCCCGGTCGAGCGAGTGGTGGCCGTGGGCGTCGGCCTCGACGTGGACGTGCGTGTCGATGGCGGTGACGGACGCCGGGTCGATGCTCATCCGGGCCGCCTCCGGCGGGAACATCCGTGTGGATCGGGCATCCGTTCGTTCCCCCTCGTGGCGGGCGCGTCGCTCGGAGCGTACCCGCCCTCACTCGGACGCGGCGAGCGAGGCCACGGTCGCCGGGACGACCGGCGACCGGGCGAAGGCACGTGAGACCTTCGTGAGCCAGGTGATCTCGGCGTCGAGATCGTGGCCGAGGGGCGGCGCCGGCGGCGGCAACGGCGTATCGGTCGTGCCCCGGCCCTGCGCCTTCGCCGCGATGCCCGCGGCGATCGCGGCGGCCTCGACGGCCGCGTGGATCTCCTCCTCGGGGAGCCCGGCGCGCCGCCCCAGGGTCCGGGCGACCTCCGTGGCGCCGGGGTGGACGTACGGGCGCAGCGCGAGCTGACCGTCCCTGATCTCGATGACCTGGCGGTACAGCAGGAAGCCCACGTCGCGGCGCCAGATCCGGCGGCCGGTGCGGTGGTGGGGCACCAGGCTGAAGTCCGGGTTGCTCTCGTGCAGGGCCAGCCAGAGCGGATGGAGCCGGCGGTAGGAGCGGCAGTCGCCGGCCCAGCGGACCAGCGCGCCGAGCCGGTCGCCCCACGCCGGAATCGTCACCCCCACCAGCAGGAGCGCCTCCGTGCCCAACTCCAGCGGCAGGTCCACGGGCCGGTCCAGCCAGCCGAGCGGCCGGCCGGTCTCCTCACCGACCAGCATCACGGTCTTGACGGCGAGGAAGGCGAGCCCGGACGCGCTTCCGGCCACGATGATCCGCAGCCCCAGGCGGAGGGAGGGCCGGTCGGTGAGCCGGGAGTAACGCAGTCCGAGCCGGGAGACCGACAGCAGGGCGATCGCGATGTACCAGACGTAGACGTAGAGGTAGACCGCGTCGACGTGCGATCCGGAGCGCGGCGTGTCGGGCTTCGGGGGCACCGCCACGAACAGGACCGCGACCATCACCACGGCCGCCGCCAGCCCCGCGTAGCTCCGCCGGGCCCGTACGCGCGCCGAGGACGCCGGGTAGTAGACGTGGGTGAGGAACACCCGCCCCGCGCCCGCCGCGCACATCGCGCCCATGTCGCTCAGCGCCTCGGCGAGATGCGGAACGCCACTGTTCTCGTCGATGGCCTTGGTGAACCACTGGACCGCCGTGGCCATGGTCAGGCTCGCCAGGCAGAGGCACACGGCCCAGCGGACCGGGTCGTCCCGCCGGCGGCGCAACCCGTAGA
Source organism: Actinoallomurus acaciae (assembly GCF_042429965.1). Classification (NCBI taxonomy): domain Bacteria; kingdom Bacillati; phylum Actinomycetota; class Actinomycetes; order Streptosporangiales; family Thermomonosporaceae; genus Actinoallomurus; species Actinoallomurus acaciae. The sequence continues at coordinate 3,010 of NZ_JBHLZP010000014.1, read as the reverse complement.
GCTTCTGTGCCAGGCCGAGCAGGAGCAGTCCCATGACGATCGCGTACGGCAGCACGGGCGTGCTCACGGGCTCACCCCGTTCAAATGCCGGACTCCAGGCGCCGGAGATGGTCGGCCGCGTCCGGATCCGTCACGCGTGGGGATCGGCGGGCCCGGCCGACCCGCTGGAGGATCATGGAGGCGAGCAGCTCGGCCTCCTGCTCCTCCTCGCTGGAGTACGCTCCCCGGCCCAGCACACGCCGGACCGTGCCCGGCGACAGGCTCGGGAACAGCCGGCGCGCGTGCTCGTCGCCGAGCCCGGTGCCCTCGACGTGGCCGCACAGCAGGTGGGCGACCTCGTGCAGGATGATGTGCTCCTGGTGCAGGGGTGTGGTCGCGCGTTCGTAGACGATGTAGTCGCGCTCTTCGGTGCTGACCCACAGGCCGCAGGGCGCGTCGGGCGGCAGGTCCATCACCAGCAGCGCGAGGGGCCGACCGCGGTCGCGGCCGATGCGCGCGCAGAACGCATGCACGTCGAACGGGCGCGGTAGGTCGAGTGACACTAACGTCGTCCGGCAGCGTTCGGTCAGCGCCGCGAAGTCCACATCCCAATTATGCCGGGTACGGCACCACGAATTTCGGTGTTAGACGTGACCGTTGTCCCGCCGGCTCTCATTTCTGCTCGTACGGGGGCAGGCCTTCCAGTTCGCGTACGCGGCTGATGACGTCGTTGATGGTGTCGAGGCTCTTGGCCGAGAGCCCGGACGCGCGGAGGGCGACGTCGCGCACTCCCGCGTCACGCATCGCCGCCAGCAGCCCGAGTTCGGCTTCCACCTGCGCGCTCGTCTCGTCGTCGAAGAAGTACGCGGGCGGCACGCCGAAGAACCGGGCGAGGGCGTTGAGATGCTTGAACGTCGGGTTGTCCCGCTGCCCGGTGCGCAGGTACCAGATGTAGGAGGCGGAGATCGTCACCTGCTGGTCGCGGACGATGGCCGCCGCCGCGTCCTCGTTGCTGTACTCGCGCCGGTCCGTCTCCCGGACCGTGCGGAACAGGTACTCCAGCTTCTCGGCGAGCGTCCGCCGCCGCGACTCGTCGTCGCCCAACCCCACTCCCTGCGACTGTCATGAATGCAATAGCTCGTTTATTCATACTTGTTGACAGTGATCCCGGAGGTCAAGTCTAATGAGAGCGCGTTCACTGATGTGAAGTAATCGTCCGTCGCGATCTCCACATGGGTCGAGCGCCGGTCGAGGTGATCGATGAACTCCTCCACCGGGCGGATGCCGGTTCCGAGCGCGGGGGCCTCGGCCTCCGGCCCGCCGGTGACCAAAAAGGTGATAAGCGCGGACCGTGATCCGCGTGCCGCTCCGCTGCGGCGTGAGCGGCGTATGGTGAGTGACCGCCCCGGTTTCGTCGCTGGCCTGAGCGTTCACGAGGAGTTCGGTTGAGCCAGGATTACCTGACCGTCCAGGTGCGGCAGGCCGGTGCGCTCTCCCACCCGACCGACCTGCTGGCGCTGAAATACGCCCAAGAATCCCATGGCGTCGACCTCGATGCGGCGCGCCAGCTCGACGTGGCCCGGCATCGGCTTCCGGGCGAGGGTGAACACCTTCTCGTGGAGGGGCCCGGCGTGGCGGCCGGCGCCGTCCTCTTCCTCGGGGTCCCGCCGCTGGACCGGTTCGCCTATCGGGAGATCCGGGAGTTCGGGCGCCGGGTGCTCGCGATCGCCGCGGCCGTACGGCCCCGGTCGCGTGACATCTCGCTCACCCTGCACGGTCCCGGCTACGGGCTGGATGAGTCCGAGGCGTTCGAGTCGGAGCTCGGCGGGATCTTCCAGGCCGTGTCCGAGGGCGCGTTTCCCGCCGGCCTGCGGACCGTGACGTTCGTCGAGGCGAACGCCCGCCGCGCCGAGCGGATGCTCGCCATGCTCGAGGACGTACCGCGCATCCCGCTCCCGCGGCCCGGCCTTTCGGGGAGCGCGATCACCGTCGCCGGCGACGGTCACGGGCGCCTGCGGTCCGCCGGGTACGACGCCGACACCAAGGAGCACGCGTTCATCGCGATGCCGTTCGCCGACTCGTTCGACGACCTCTTCCACTACGGCATCGTGCCGCCGGTCCGCGGGGCCGGCCTGATCTGCGAGCGCCTCGACGAGCTGAGCTTCACCGGCGACGTCGTCCAGCGGTTGAAGGAGCGCATCGACGCCGCTCGCATCGTCGTCGCGGACCTGACGAACGCCAATCCCAACGTGTACCTGGAGGTCGGCTACGCCTGGGGCCGCGACATCCCCACGGTGCTGATCTGCGACCAGAACACCCCTCTGACGTTCGACGTCCACGGCCAGCGGTGCCTCATCTACCGGTCGATCCGCGACCTCGAACACAAACTCACCCGGGAGATCGGCAATCTGCTGACCGGCGCTGGTCCGCTCTGATCCGCCGTCGCCAGGGAGGCCGCACGATCACTCCTGGGCTATCGGATCACGCCGACACCGGCGTAGTTCCAGACCGCCGACGGCGAGGGCGGGGTGTTCCGTTCGCGTCGCCAGTCCGAGGAGTAGACCAGGCCGGGGTCGAGCAGGTGCGTGCCGTCGAAGAAGGGCAGAATCTGCTCCCGCGTACTGGATTTCCGGTCTGCTCAATTGCCCCGAATGCAGTGGGAAGCTCTACCTGGGTGCTGGCCACACACCAGCGGGCAACCAGGACTGCGCTGTGGCGGACAGGCGAAAACCCGTGTCTCGTGCGGAAGGTTCAAGGGTTGTGAGGTCGGGCCGGTCATCGATCTCATCGAAACCATGTTCTCTGGTGACGAGACACCGGTTCTGGCTTTCCAGCGCGTCGCGGGGAACGCTTACGAGCAAGAAGCATTCAAAGCAAGCCTGAGCAAGATCCAGCCTCGCCTGTCCACGACGGAAGACGATGATGAGCTGGATCAGCTCGTCGCAGAGCGCTAGCTGTACTGTCCCGTGAGGTTGGGGATGCGGCTGGCGGGTGGTCGGCCTCCCAGCGCGGTGTGTGTGCGGTGGTGATT
>NZ_JBHLZP010000013.1:0-40269 GCF_042429965.1 Actinoallomurus acaciae | reverse complement strand
GGAGTACCCGTCCGGCCGGACGGTGGTGCCGCACGAAGAGGCGCGGGCGGGAGCGTACGTGGCGCTGGGCCCCGACCGCGTCGTGCTGGACCCGACCGTCGAGCTGGCGGGCCTGGGGAACGACGCGTTGTCCTTCCCCGGCCTGTACGCCGCCGTCGTCGCCTCGCTGCGCGGGTCGGGATCGGGATCGGCGAGGGCCACGCCGCGGAGCCCCGCGGCCCGCGAGCGCGCCCGCCCGGCTCGCCCTCCCCTGTTCTTGGAGACCCCGCGGGAGCCACCGCCGAACAACACCGAGACCGATGCCATCGGCCTCACATGGGTGAGGTCCCCGCACAGCAGAGGGGACTGCGTCGAGGCCGCCGTGGTCCGGCGCCGGCTCACGGCTGGAGGACGGTGACCTCGACGCAGAACTCACCGACGCTTGAGGAGGAGCTCGTCCACCGCAGGCCCGCGGCGTCGATCACGACGCTCGCGGTGCCGGTGCGGTCCTCTTCCTGGAAGAAACCGGCGAAGTGGTCCTTCTCCCTCAGCCGACGGACGTCGTTCTGGGCCAGGCGGCCGATGAAGCCCCGGGGAACGTCCAGGGCGAGATGGCTGCCGGACGGGCCGTGGAGGGCGAGGGTGAGGTCGAACGCGTAGTAGTCGTGGGCGCGCGTGCTCTCGCTGTTGCGTTCGAGGATGTTGTTCGTCTCGGCGCCCGCGCCCTCGGCGGTCTCAGTGGACCGCTCGTACGGCATCGCCTCGGCCTCGTCGGCCACATCGGCGTTCACCTTGCCGCCGAGCCCGTCGAGCTGGACGTCCCATCCCCGGGAGCCTTCCTCCCTGTGTTCGCCGCCGGTCCTTCTCTGCACGTAGGTGCGGCCCTTCAGCTCGGCCTCGGTCAGCTTCACCGCCCGGTGCAGCGCGACGCCCACGGTGATGTCGCCCTTGGCGAGCGGTATCCGGAAAGTGTGGGCGAGCAGCCGCCTGACCTGGGCCCGCAGGCTCTCCGAGCCCGAACTGCCGAAAAGCCGGATCCCCCGGCCGGTGCTCAGCTCGAACCCGGGCGGACGGGTGGCACGGGCCGGATCGTCCGGCCGGCGAGAGAGGGGGATCGTCACGTACGGCGCCCACTCACCGACCAGCGGGGCGGCGGCGAAGTCGACCTGTCCGACCAGCCGCGCCAGGTCGGCCTCCACCGGTCCCGGCCGGACCTCGGCCCAGCGGACGCCGTCGGCCGCGACCGGCCGGCGGCCGGTCGCGGGAGCCTCCGACGCCTCGGTCACGTGCTCCGGCACCAGGAGCCGTACCGCGCCCCCGGCCTCGGCGGGCGGTTCGGTCCAGATGGCCCGGTGGTCGTACCAGAATCGCTCCGCCGCGTCGCTGCCCGCGAGGTTCGCCAGACCCAGCAGCCCGCGCCGTGTCGCCGAGACGAGCTGACGTACGCCCGGGGGCGGCTCGGTGGTACCGACCAGCTCGATCGTGTACCGCACACCGTGGTTGAACTCATAGGACCGGTCCCGCGCGGTGACGCGTGAGATGTCCTTGACGTTCACCTTCTTCGCGTTCTCGACGGCGCTGCCCCGGCTGCGGCCGACCTCGGCGCTGCCGCCGCCGAACCGATGCGGCCGGTAACCGGCGCCGTAGACGACGGCCTTCACCGCGGTGGCGACCGAACGGCGCCGTCCGTGCTCGGTGATGTCGATGCCCTGGCTGCGCAGCATCAGCTTCGCGTCGGGCCGGTGCCGTACGTCGGTGGTGGGCAGGAGTTCGCCGCGGACCCGGACGCCGAGGTAACGCGTGACGCCGAGGGCGGCTTCGATCGGGATCCACGCCAGGACACCGGTGCCGAGCAGCGTGAGATGTTGTCTGCGCAGCGCGTCCTCGGAGTACCGCGCCCGCAGCACCTGCATGAGCGGCCCCGTCCCGTCCGTCGGCATTCCCCGCCGCAGCAGCAGCCCGGTCAGACGGGGTAGCACGGAGGAGGCGTCGAGCAGTTCGGGATAGGACGAACCGATGGCGAGGTTCGGGTCGACATACGTCCGCCGCACCACCGTCGGCTCGTCCTCCGACGGACGGGGCAGCCGGAGATCGGCGGCCGGCCGGTCCGGCATCAAGAAGTCCATCGCGTCGCGTGCCTCGAAGAGCGTCGTCCGGCCCGGCTGGTCCCGATCCTTCTTCGACCGGACGGCCGTCATCTCGAACACCAGACCGGACCGGTACGCGTGCGTCTGCCCGCTGTACGTGACCCGGCCGACGTCGACGCCGCCGCTCTCACCGGTGTCGGTGTCGCTCCATCTGACCGACCGTTCCCCGACGACCTGGAACTTGACCTGGTCGGTGCCGCGGCGCGTCTCTCCGGCGATCTCCTCCCCGGGCTCCCCGCGCTCGGTCTTGTTGTTCTTGACGCGGACGCGCAGCCCCACGATTCCGCTCGCGGCCAGCGACCGGTCGCGGCCCACGGACGTCCCGAGCTTGGCGTTGCCACTCGCGTAGTGCTCCAGCTCGATCTCATCGGACCACACGTACCGGGTGTCGACCGCTCGCGCCCTGAGCCGGAGCGAGTACGACCAGCCCTCCCGGTCGAACAGGTCGACGACCATTCCGTTCTCGCCGGTGAGCTCCCCGATGTTGGCCTCGAGGAAGGACGACCTGGTCACCTGCCGGATCTCGGCGGGCACGTCCCACCGCTCGCGCGGCGGCGGTTCGCCGGCGAGCCGCGCCACCTCCGTGCCCGCACGCAGCGCGAGCTCCGGCAACGCGACGATCGCGGGATACAGGCCCGGCGCGCCCTTCGACAGATCGGTCACCCGGTCCTTGGAGGGGGGCGTCGAGAGCCGGACCAGCCGGCCCAGCCTCATCAGGTCGGTCAGCCGGTGCGGAATCCGGTGCCGGTGCTGGTCGGGTACGGCGACGTGCGCGGTGGTCTCCTCGTCGGCGATGTCACGCTGGAGCCGGGCGCCGTCGTGGCTCCCCTTCTTCCCGACTCTCACCGCGACCCGGTAGCGCATCTCCCGGATGATCTCGGTGGCGGGGCCGTCGGTCTCGGTCCGGCGGTAGCCCTTGCCTCCGCCGCTCCAGGCCAGCTTCTTGGACCGTCCGTATCGTCCACCGGCGGAGACCTTCCCGATCTCCAGGTTCGTCCGGCCCAGATCGCCGAGGCGGGCGCGGCCGTCGATCGTCAGCGAGGTCTCCCACGCGTCGCCGCGGTCCGCGGAGGCTCCCTCGCCCGCGGCGTGGCGGGCGTTGACCGTGAGCTCGTGTTCGTCGGCCCCGCGCCCGCGGCCGAGCTCACCGGTCACCGAGACGTCGACGGTGTGCCCGCCCAGCATGGTGTTGTACTCGATCCCGGTCAGGACGGCGGTGAAGTCCGCCTCAAGCGCCGGGGTCCCGAAGGTCACGTCGAGCTCCCGCGCGACCTGTGCCCATTCCTGCGCCTTCGTCGCCTTCTCCCCCAGCCGGTCGAGCAGGAACCCTCGGATCTCCTCCAGCACGCGTTCGGAGCCCGGCAGCCGGGTCACGTGCCCGAGGCCGGCGCCCAGACCGGCGGCGAGCGCGGGCGGCTCCCGTGGGTCGGGACTGTGCAGGACACGGTCGGCGGGGAAGGGACCGACCAGTCCGCCGTCGGCCTCGACGACGAACTGGTACCGCGGCTCGGGCGCGGCGGACGAGGGCGCGGCGGCGGACCCTGTGGCGTCCAGTTCCGTGTAGTCGGCGGAGTACAGCCTGGCCAGCCCTCGCGCCGCCAGGCCGAGTGCCGCCCGCCACGCCGGCGGCCCCTCGCCGGTCCACGCGCTCCGGCGGATCATCACGGGTTCGCCCGACGACAGCGCGAGGTCCCGCAGGTCCTTCGGCGTACGCACCCGGCTCCCGCCGGGCAGCGGTGTCGGCTGGAACCCGAAGGTACGACTCTTCGCGGCGTGCTCGACCATACGGCGCATGGCGGGGGTCGCGTCCGCGGTGCCGGTCGCGTCCGCGCGCAGTCGCCCGGAGCGGACCTCGCCGAAGAGCGCCCTCTCGAAATCGCGCGCCTCGTCCAGCGGCACCGCGACCTCGGTCGTCACCGGTACGTCGAACGGCTCCACGCGATGGGTGGGGGAATCCACCTGGATCGACAGGTCCGCGACCGCCCGGTATCGGGTCAGTGGCGTCTTGCGCATGAGCGTGGCCTTGGGCAGCCACTGCGTGTCGACCCCGGCCGAGTGCGACCGGGACCACTTCACCGACATCCCGGCGTGGAGATACCCCTTGCCGAACAGGTCGCCGGCCTCGATGCCTCCCGCCTGGGCGCCATGGGTGTACTCGAAGAAGGCGGCGGAGGAACGCCCGCTCCGCCGGGTGCCGAGCAACCCGAGATCGTCACGGATCGTGGCGGGCGAGGTGTCCTCGTACTCCAGTCGCCGCAGCCGCCAGACCACCCGCGCGTGCCCCCGGAACGACCGGCCGAGGCCGGTCCGCACGTGCACCGGGTCCGACGTACGGCCGCTGGTCGTCCACGCCCGTGAACCGTTCTTCAGCGACTGCTCGTCGAACATGGTCGGCAGCAGGTCGGTCACGATCTCCGCGACGGCCTTCGCCGGCAGCCTGGCCGCGAGCAGCCGCCGCTGCAGCTCGGCTCCCACCTGCTCGGCGCCGACGGCGTTGACGACCAGGTGGAATCGCGCCGCCCGGTGCGCCCGCGACGCGGGGACCACGTGCTCCGGCCGCCGGGCCGGCGGCGGGACGTCGCCCCGGCGCAGGAACGACCGGGGAAAGGGCACGCGTACCAGGTCGGGCAGGACCACGTCGTGATGGGAGCGCCGGCCGTCGACGAAGACGCGGAAGTCCACGCTCGCGGTGAAGGAGTCCAGCTCGTCGACGACGGATTTGCGGCCCGCGATCGACTCGAACCTCGTCTCGCGGCGCCGGCGCGATGCGGTCGAGAACCGCAGCCGTGGCAGCCCCATGAAGACGGATGAGATCGCGGAAGAGGCGAGCCCGAAGATGGTGTTGGCCGCGGTCTCGTAGCCACGGGTCGTCTCCGTCTCCGAGGAGCGGCTCGCCGACACGCCGCCGTAGGTCACCGGATACTCCCGCGGCCGCTCCTCCGTCCCCGGCGGCCGGTGGCGGAAGTCCCGCAGCACCGGGTGGAGCCAGACCAGATGCCCGTCGACCGCGAACGCCTGCCCGGACTGCAACAGGGCGGTCCACCGGTCGTTGTCGGCGTTCGGATCCTCGGCGAGCCTCTCGGCGCCGGACGGCGTGAGGGCGGCGGTCAACCGCTGTCTGATGGCCGCACGGACCCGCGACGTGACCTGCGGGGGAAGCCCCTGGACGACACGCTCGGCGGTGGCCGCCGCATCGCTCGGCAGGTCGACCCGCTCGACGGCCGTGTCGCCCAGCGCGTCGTCCTCGACGAACCAGGGCGGCGCCTTCGGCTCAGGCGCACGCGGGGGCTCGGGCTCCCGAGACGGCGGCCGTCCGTCGTCGATCGCCCCGGCAAGCCAGGCGAAGTCCCGGAAAAAGTCGTCATCCTCGGGCGGCGGCTCGGAGATCCCGGATCCGGAGTCCAGCGACATCGCCCGTGCCTGCACGCAGAAGGCGCCGCCGCTCCGGCTGGGCGTACGCCATGGCCGGTTCCGTTCGGTCACTCGTATCCTCACGCCCGAGACTGGTCGTTGACGCTACGAGGAAATGTGCTCTTGTCTCGGCAATGACGCGTTAAGGGCGATTGAACAGCCCGCTACCAATAAAGGCCGGGCCGTTTCCGCGAGGTTAATGCGACGCGGCAGAAAAGATCGGTACCGGAGTCTTGAACATGCGTGCCGGTCAGGTGTTCCCCTCCGGCTGGATGCTCTTCGCCGCCGGGACCGCGGCCGTACGTCGCCGGGCCCGCAGGGCGCGCGGCACCGTGGCGAGAAAGAGGATGAGGCCCGCGGAGGTGAGCACGAGGCCCGCGCAGACGGTCGACAGGGTCCCCAGGCCGGCGCCCAGGGTGACCGCTCCGCCGAGGGCGCCCAGGGCGTTGGCCAGGTTGAGGGCGGCCAGGTTGAGCGCGCCGACGAGAGTGGGAGCCTCGGGGGCGAACCTGGTCAACAGCACCTGGATCGCGGGGATCGCGAACATCATCGTGCTCCCGACGCCGAACAGCGACAGGAAGAGCACGTCCAGGTTCTCCCCGAACAGCCCGAGCAGGATCAGGACCACCAGGACACCGGCATAACCGCCGGCCAGCACGCGGAGCGGGTGGGCGTCGGCCGCGCGCCCGCCGAGCGCGTTCCCGGCCGCCATGCCCACCCCGAAGATCGCCAGTGCGATCGGGATCATCGCCGCGTCCGCCAGGGCGGCGTCGGTCACGAACAGGCCGATGAAGGTGTAGACCGCGAAGATGCTGGAGATGCCCAGCGCGGCGACCGCCATCGTCACCCACACCATCGGCCGCCGCAGCGCGCTCAGCTCCCGGCCGACGGGCGCCCCGTCCAGGTCCGCGGTACGCGGCAGCCACGCCAGCAGGGCCGCCCCGGCCAGCGCCCCGACTCCCGCGACGGTCACGTACAGCGCGCGCCAGCCCGCGCTCTGGCCGATGAACGTACCGACCGGGGAACCGACGACGGTCGCGACCGTCAGCCCGGTCATCACCGTCGCGAAGGCCTTACCGCCTTTCCCGGGGCCGTAGACGTACGCGGCGACGACCGCACCGGCGCCGAAGTAGGCGCCCTGCACCGTGCCGGTGACGAACCGCCCGGCGATCAGAACCCAGATGTCCGGCGCGATCGCGGACAGCCCGTTGCCCGCCAGGAAGAGACCGACCAGGCCGAGCAGCAGGGTCCGGCGGTTCGGCCGCGCGAAGACCAGGGTGATCACCGGCGAGCCGACCATCACTCCGATCGCGTACGCCGTGATCGCCCACGTCGCCAGCGGCACCGAGGCGTGGAACTCGGAGGCGAACAGCTGGATGACGCCGTTGCTGCCGAACTCCCCCGACCCGATCGCGAACGTGCCCAGAGCCAGCGCGAACAACGTCAGTCTGCGGTTCGGCCGCTGGTGCCCCGGCCGGTGGCGGCGCTCCTCGGCCTCGCACTGGCCCCTGTAGGCGTGTCCGTACATTTCCCGCCCTCCGTATCCGGGACGGGAACGCTAGCCGGGCGTAGTGGAAATCGACTGGACGATCACTGCACGGGGCCTTCCCCGAGCTCCGGTCGAGTTTGCTGAGGACGTCGCCGAGGTTCGTATGGACATATCCCTGCTCGAGTGGAAGAACCCGGTACGCCGGCCACCGCCGGCGGCGGAACCGGCGTCCGATGCGGTCGCAGGGCGACCTGCTCGTTGAAACTGCTGTGCGGGTAGTGCCGCAACAGCCGGCTGGTGGCCTCCTCCCGTTCGCGCTCGGTGTCGGTCGTGGCGCAGAGTTCCCTCGCGTACGCCTTCACCAGGAGGTGGGAGGAGAACCGGCCGGCGCCGTGCTCCTGGAACAGCGCCACCTGCGACAGCTCCCGCAGGAGCTCGCGGGCCTCCCGCGCGTCCAGCCCGGCCAGACTGGCGTACGCGGCCGAGGAGACCTCCGGGCAGAGGGTCAACGACGAGAGCCGGAAGAGCCGCGCGGCGCCGCGGCTCAACTGCCGGTAGGACCAGGCGAAGGCGGCACGCGGATCACTGACGCCGGTTCCGCTGGGGAAGGCGCCCAGCAGGCCCTCGTCGTCTCTCAACTCGGCGGCCACCGAGGCCGGCGAGAGCTGCGGACGTGCGCTGATCCGCGCCGCCACGATCGCGAGGGCCAGCGGCAGCCGGCCGCACGACGTGACGATCTCGTCGATGACCTCGTCATCCGCCCCGGGCGGAAGCGGCGGCAGGCGCCGCTCCAGCAGCGCGTGCGCCTCCGGCATGTCGGGCACGTCGACGTGCAGCAGATGGGCGCCGTCGAACGCCGCCAGCCCGACCAGCGGTGTCCGGCTGGTCACCAGGACGACGCTCTCGGCGGAGTTGGGAAGCAGCGGCCGGACCTGCGAGACGTCGCGAGCGCTGTCGAGCAGCACCAGAAGGTTCCTGCGCGCGGTCAGGCTCCGGTACATGCCCACCAGCGAGTCGAAGGTGTCCGGGATCCACTGCGCGGGCACGCCGAGGGCGTGCAGGAGAGACCTCAACGCGTCGCCGACCGGCAGCGCCTCGGTCTCGTTTCCCCGCAGGTAGAGGTAGAGCTGGCCGTCCGCCAGCCGCTCGGCGATCCGGCCGGCGAAACGGAGGGCGAGCGTCGACTTGCCGACCCCGCCCATACCGTCCATCGCCACGATCAGCGGGCCCGTGCGCTCGCCTTCGCGCCGGTTCTCGAAAAGGCGTGTCAGGGTCGACAGTTCGGCGGCGCGCCCCACGAAGTTCGGCAGATCCGGGGGAAGCTGCGCGGGCCTGACGAGCGGAGCCAGGCAGGCCGAGCCGATCTGCCCGGGGGCCACACCGCGACCGGTTCGCGACGCCTCGGCTCCGTCGTGTCGATCCGGTGCCGCGACATTCTGCTCCAGCACCTGGCGGTGCGCCTCTCTCAGGCCCGGTCCCGGGTCGATGCCCAGTTCTCCGGTGAGGCGGTCGCGCACGGCCCCGAAGACGGACAGCGCTTCGGCCTGCCGGCCCGCCGCGGCCAGGGTTCGCACCAAGAGCGCGTGGACCGGTTCGTTCAGCGGCCCCATGCCGGCCGCCCGCCGCAGTATCGGCAGCGCCAGGGCCGGCCGGCCCTGGCGCATGGCGAGCTCGGCGGCCTCCATGGCGGCCTCGAAGAACTCGCTTTCGAGAGCCGACAGGACCGCCGTCGCCGCCGCGCTCTCGGCCAGGCCGTCGCCCGGCGATCCGTGCCACAGACGAAGACCCTGGAGATAGCGGTCGAGCGCGTCGTCCGGACGGTCCTGGCGCAGATCCGCACTCGCCATGTCGACCTGTCGCCGGAAGGCGGCCAGGTCCAGGTGATCCGCGTCGGCGACGAAGCGGTAGCCGTTCCCGTGCCGGAGCAGCCATGAGCCCTGGGCGCGTGCCGTCAGTTCCGGCTCCAGCAGGCGGCGCAGCGCGCCCACGTACTTGTGGATCACGTTGACCGCGCTGGCCGGAGGGTCGTCGGCCCACAGCAGGTCGATCAGCTCGGCCACGCTGGTCGGACTTCCGGCGCGAACGGCCAAGAGGGCCAGCAGGCAACGCTGCTGCCAGGGTCCGGCGGCCAGCTCGACGTCGCCCCGCCAGATCCGCAGGGGACCGAGAATCTGAATACGCACTTCTTCCATCGGCGTTCCGCCTCTGAACCGTCCCTTGTCTCCGAACACGCCGACCGGCCCTCCGGTGACCGCCTGGCCGCCGGTTCTCCGTCCGTACGCCGCCTGCGGTCAGTCCCCCGTCTCGTCCGCCGGATCGAACCCGAACAGGCGGTAGTGCGAGACGGTCGTGAACCCGATGCGTTCGTAGACCGGCCGCCCCATCGAACTCGCCTGAAGTGTGGCGACATCGTGGCCCGCCTCCCGGGCGACCCGCAACGACTCCAGCGTGAGGGCCGTCGCGACACCACGACGCCGGTACGCCTCGTCGGTGGCGATGCAGTAGAGCGCCGCGACGTCGGCGCCCAGCGACACCACCGACGTGCCGACGGTCTTCCCGTCGACGACGCCCGCGAGATGGATCAGCTGCGGATCTCGCGCCAGGTAGTCCACCTTCGACTCGACGAGCCGGTCGATCCCGCTCTCCGGGAAGCCGAGCGGGCCGGCGTAGGCGCACACGAGTTCCCGTAGGCCCGGCCGGTCGGTGACGTGCCGGATCGCCAGTCCCTCGGGGGCCGGCGCCTCCACGACGTCGGTGAGATCCACCGCCATGATGGGCATGAGGGTGGTCTCCCTGGCCCCGTGGGCGAGAAGGTGCTCGGCCACGCCATCGTCGCTGTCGTCTCCGACCCACCAGGACCACGACGACCCGGCCAGGCGCCGCTTGGCCTCGGCGATCGCCTCGCCCAGCGGCACGTCCCGTGCCCGCATCACCCCGTTGAAGAGCGCGTGCGGGATGTTCGACCGGTAGATCGGCAGATCGACGTCAGGGGCGGCCTCGGCCCAGCCGGTCCAAAAGCGCCGGTTCGCGGCCAGCTGGGGTTCGAGGTCATGAATCGAGTGTTCTGTCATGCCAGCATGATGCGGGCCGGACGTGGGTGGTTCGATCCCGTGCCCGGTCATCTCGGGTGCTCTGGGTCACACGCGGGTGCCGGGCGGGGCGCGTAGAAGAGGCGTACCGACTGAATCCGGCCCTCCGCCTCCTTGAGCAACCAGGTGATCGCCGGAGGGCAGTGGTCCGGGTCCTCCGGCGGGTTGACGAACTGGTTCTCCCAGATGGTGAGGCCGGGCCCCGCCACGACATTGGTCAGCCGGTACCGGACGCCGTCGGCGTAGTCGGAGGCGAACACCGCGAAGAGCGAGGAGAAGCCGATCAGCCGGTCGCCGGTCGGCCAGGTGATCTCGACCTCGGGTGACCACCGCCCGCTCAGGGACGCCTCCGGCGTGGCGGACGGGACCGAGGACAGCACCGCGATCGCCTCTTCCCGGCGTTCGGCCGTCAGCGCCGTGATGTCGTCGTGCCGCTCCGCGACCGTGCCGGGCAGCGCGCCGGCCAGCCGTCTACGGGCCTCGCTGAGCCGGCTTCGCACCGTCCCCACCGGGACTCCGCACACCTGCGCGATCTCCTGGTACGACGTGATCTGCGTGAAGTACCGCAGAATCGCCGCCTCGCGTACGGTCGGGGTCAGCCTCATCAAGCCGTCCCAGATCCAGTCACGTGTCGCGTGGCGCTCGACGATCAGGGCCGGGTCATCGATGAAGGACGTCCCGGCCGAGCCGTCCGGGAGACCGACGGGGAGCGGCGGCCGGGTCCGGAGCCGCATGCGGCAGTTGTTGCGCACGATCGCCTTGAGCCAGGCGCTCACCGCCGTGGGATCCCTCAGATCTCCCAGCCGGGACATCGCCGTGATGGCGGCGTCCTGGCAGACGTCCTCGGCGTCCGCGCTGTTTCCCAAGATGCCGTATGCCACGGCGTACATGCCGCCATAATGAATCTTGAGCAGAATTCCGAGGCTTCCCAGATCGCCTTGCCGCGCCGCTCGGACCAGGTCGATCGAGCTCTCCCCTCGCTCGGCGTGCATGTCACCTCCCTTACAACCGCAGTCACCGTGGGCCGCACGCATTCCACTGGCCTCGACACTTGCCTCGCTATAGTGCTGAAAAGGGGGTAAATCATGGATCTTCGGCAGATCGAGTTCTTTGTTGCGGTGGCCGAAGAGCTCAACTTCACGCGGGCCGCCGAGCTGATGTACGTCACCCAGTCGGGGCTGTCCTCCTCGATCCGCGGCCTTGAGCGGGAGCTGAACGCCCAGCTCTTCGACCGCACGCCGCGCGCCGTCGCGCTCACCCCGGCCGGCCATGCCTTCCTGCCGCGCGCCCGCCGCATGCTGCACGACGCCCGCGCCGCACTCCGGGAGCTGGCGGACGGCTCGACGCACGGGGTCCTCAGCCTCGGCTGCGAGCAGTGTCTCGGCGACCTGGTCGACCTGGCCGACCTGATCGCGTCGTTCCACACGCGGTTCCCCGCCGTCTCGATCCGGTTCGAGCAGCTCGGCACGCAGGCCGTCTTCGACCAGTTGCTCCGAGGCGAGCTGAACGCCGCGTTCCTCGCTCAGCCCGGCGCGTTCGTCGCCCCGCTCCCCGGCCGGAAGCTGGACTCGTTCGAGGTGGCCCGCGAGCACTTCGAGCTGGTGATGAGACCCGATCACCCCTTGGCCTCCCGGGACGAGGTGACCTGGCCCGACCTGGAGGAGCACTCCTTCGTCGACTTCGGCGAGACGTGGACGGCACGCCGGATCGTCGACTCCGCCTTCACCGCGCGCCGCCTCGCGCGACGCGTGGCGTTCACCGTCAACGACATGCACATCCTGATGGAACTGGTGCAGAAGGGACTGGGCGTGGCGCTCGTGCCCGCGCCGCTCGCCGGCAAGCCGGAGGCCGGCGGGCTGGTGCGGCGAACGTTCCGCGAACCGGACCTGCAGTGGGTCGTGCACTTCGTCACCACGGAGGACAGCGGCCCACCGGTCCGGCTGCTCTCCGAAATGGTGTTCACCGCCGAGACTGTGGCCGCGACGCGGCAGGACCTCGGAGCGGGGACGAGCCCCTTGGAACCCACGGAAGTGACGCAGGCCGGCTCGGCGTAGGGGACGCCGAGCCGGCCGCGTTCCTGGGGGGAGGGGGAAAGGCCGATCGCGGCCGACGCGTACCGGCACGACGACCTCGGGCTCCTGGGCTGCCGGTGCTGCACGTAACCGCTCCTTTCGCCTATCCGCGAGTCACGCTAGGCGGAGCCGGTCGGTAGCGTCCAACAAGATCCCGCCATGACTGTCATGCGAGATCGGCGTGGTTGGAACACGATCTTGCCTCGTTAAGTTCATCCAATCTTATAATTCATAATGTTATATATCACAACGGCCTCAAGTGCCCATCGTTCCAGGGGTGACCCCGTTCGAGAAGAGGTGCGACCCCACCGAACAGCCCACTGGTCCGTTGACCTCGGAGTTCTCGCGACTTTGCGGCCAGGTCTTGACGCGACCGACATCGCTACTTCAAGCTCTGTTACGAATGAAACATTCTGGCCGAGAAAAACACATAAAAGCTGGTATGTCCTGGCTCCTTCTCACTCTTAAGCCTGTGAACCACACGACTTCGGGATCGCATCGACACTGGAGGCAGAGAGCGCATGTCCGGACACAACGAAGGGGCGATCACCCGCCGCAGGATGCTGGGATTCGCCGGCGCGGCCGGGCTGGCCGGAGCCGGGCTCGTCGTGGGCGCCGGGCCGGCGTCGGCGCGCACGTACGGCTTCGACCAGCTCTTCGAACTGCCCGACACCGACAACATGCAGGGCCTGGCCTACCGCCGTGGCCGCTACTACGTCGGATTCGACGTGGGAGACGGCCACGGCGTGATCCGGGCCTACGACGGCTCCGGGACCAGGCTGAAGGAGACCGCGCCCCTCGCCGTGGGGCACGCGGCCGAACTGAGCTTCCGCGACCGCGACGGCCACCTGTACGTGGCCACCGGGGGCGGAACCAACCCGACCAAGGTGCACGTCGTCGACATCGCCGCCGCGAACCCGCAGGTCATCCGGACGATCGACTTCGCGTCACTCGGCAACTCCGGCCTGGTCGCCGTGGACAACCGGCGCGACGGCCTGCTCGTGCACGCGGGCCCGGACGACGACGGCCCGTTCGTCTTCGCCTTCGCCGGCTTCGACGGGACGGTGCGATCACAGTTCACGCTCGAGAGCCAAGGCGTTCCGCAGGGTCTGGAAATGGCACGCGACAAGATCCTCTACTACACGAACAACACGATCACCGTACTGAGCCGCAAGGGCACCATCCTGGAAGTGATCGACGTGCCCGAAGCGGGTGAAAGCGAAGGCCTCGCCGTCGCGAACGCCGGAACTCGCACACGGGTGTTCGCCGGCTTCAACAAGCCCAACCGCATCTACGCCATGACGCCCACCTTCAGCTGACCGGCACCGCGACCGCCCCCGCTTCATCGGTCGCATATCCAGCTCGTCACGAGGTGCGGTGAAGGAGGGCGACGGCCTTGGCGACGGCGGGATCCTTGCCTCGGGAGAGTGCGTCCGCGGTCAGCGGTTCCTGGTAGTGAGGCGCGACGCCGATGGTGGCGATGACCTCTTTGTTCGCTTGGAGGGCGTGGGCGCTGGGCAGTGCCAGCGTGCTGTTGTCCTCGAGTTCGTACTGGGTCATCGGACCCGAGACGAGACCTGCGGTGCGGGTGCCGATCAGCGTACCGAGGCGCAGGTCTCTGACGGCGGCGGCGAACGTGTCGCATGCCGAGGCGCAACTGCGGTCGGTGAGCACCGTCAACGGGAGGTGCACCAGGGCGGTGTCGTCGGGGTACAGGGGTGTGCAGTGGGAGTCGGCGTCGCAGAAATAGGTGTACGCCTTGCCGTGTACCCAGGCACCCAGCAGTTTCGAAAGTTCATCGCCCAGACCGCCGCCGTTGCCGCGCAGGTCGAGGATGACTCCGCGCAGGGTCGCCTTGGTGCGCAACTCGGCGATGGCGGCGAGTACCTGGTCGGCCGCACCGGAGGCGAAGGCGGGCATTTGCACTTTGGCTATGTCACCGTCCACCAGTGTGGCGCTCACGCTCGAGGTCGGCGGGGTGGCGCCGGCACCGGTCGATTTCGGCGGCGTCAGGGTGACGGTGAAGGTTCTTCCGGTGGCCGGGCGGTGAAGTCGGAGGGTCACCGGGCTCTTCGGACTGTTGATCCAGTCCAGCACGCCGGGTTGCAGCGTTCCGTTGATGTAGGGCGGAACCTTGTTGACCGAGATGACCTCGTCGCCGGGCCGGACGCCGGAGGTCTCCGCCGGGGAGCCGGACTTCACACGTGTCACGAACATCGGCGAGGCCGCGGCGGGGTCGGGGAGCCCGCCTCCTTGCAGGCCGGAGACGATGAAGCCGAGCGAGCCCTTTTGCGAGAGCGGGCCGTACTGCCATCTCGCGTGGTCATCGTTAAGGCTGTCCACCATGCCGACCATGGTCGCCGCGGCGATCGCCTGGCGTACGGCCGGATCGGCCGGCAGCCGCTTCTCGATCCTTGTGTAGACGGCGGCGAACGCCGCCCAGTCGGCCGTCCTGTCGCCCGACAGGGCAGGCATGCTCGCGACACTCTGATCGAGGCCGCGGCGTTGCAGCTCTCGCGTGAGCGCGGAAAAGGCGGGGACCAGCAGCGCGCGATCGTCGAGAGTCGAGCCGCTGTAGTAGTGCGCGAAAATGCACAAGTAGGCCTGCCGCAGCGTCGTGATGGTGGTCGGTTTCAGCGGCGGCGATGTCGGGGTGGTCGAGGGGGCCTGCGACACACACGCGGGTGGCGAGCCGGTGGCGCCGTTCGCGGTGGCAGCGTTCCCGCTCACCAGGAGGACGGCACCCGTGACAGCCGTGGCGGCCGCGGCGATCGCCGCGGTGACGATTCGTCTCTTCATGACCGTCGACGTTCGCGTTCGCGATGTTGCACGGGCGTGAGCCTCGACGTTAACGCGGACGCAACAACCGGAATGTTATAGAGACCGTATGCGGATATTGGTGGCCGAGGACGAGGGAATTCTCGCCGACTGGATCGCCGAGGGGTTGCGCGAACACGCCATGGCGGTGGACGTCGTCTATGACGGAGAGTCGGCCGATGAGCATCTGGCGGTCAACGGCTATGACGTGCTCGTACTGGATCGGGATCTGCCGGGTGTGCATGGCGACGAGATATGCCGGCGGCTGGCCCTGGCAAAGGCCGACGTCCGCATCCTCATGTTGACCGCGGCGGCTTCGGTGCGGGAACGGATCGAGGGCCTGGGCATCGGCGCGGACGACTATCTGCCCAAGCCGTTCGACTTCGGCGAGCTGGCCGCGCGTGTACAGGCTCTTGGCCGGCGCAGCGTCGCGTCCGTACCACCGGTCCTCGAACGAGCCGGCATCGTATTGGACACCTACCGGCGCCAGGTGAGCCGCGACGGACGCTTCATCCCGTTGTCGCTCAAGGAGTACGCCGTGCTGGAGATCCTGCTGCGCGCCGACGGGGCGCCGGTCAGCGCGGAGAGGCTGCTGGAGCAGGCATGGGATGAGAACGCCGACCCGTTCACCACGGCGGTCCGCGTTGTCATCAACCGGCTGCGCGCCAAGCTGGGCGGCCCCCCGTGCATACACACCGAGCCCGGCGTCGGGTACCGGCTGTGACCCGCCGTACCGTACGAGCACGGTTGACCATCATCTACTGCGGTCTGTTCGTGGTCACCGGCGTCAGCCTGCTGGTCACGAGCAACCTCCTGCTGATGCACACCCTGAAGCGCCACACGCCGAAGAGCCCGGCGATCGCCACCGGGGTCCCGCCGGACGGGTCGCTCGGTCCCGGGTCGGGTCCGCTGGTGTTCAGGCAGACCTTCCACGCCTTCGACTCCTCCGTGCTCCGCGATCAGTGGATCATCACGGGCGTCATCGTGGCCGTGTTGATCCTC
Source organism: Actinoallomurus acaciae (assembly GCF_042429965.1). Classification (NCBI taxonomy): domain Bacteria; kingdom Bacillati; phylum Actinomycetota; class Actinomycetes; order Streptosporangiales; family Thermomonosporaceae; genus Actinoallomurus; species Actinoallomurus acaciae. The sequence goes on along the minus strand of NZ_JBHLZP010000013.1, from coordinate 24,263 downwards.
GTGTCGGTCGCCGTGAGCTGGCGGCTGGCCGGCCGCGTACTGCGTCCGCTACATCGCATCACCGCCACCGCCCGCAGGCTTTCCCTGTCCAATCTGCATGAACGGATCGCCCTGGCCGGGCCGTCCGACGAACTGCGCGACCTGGCCGACACCTTCGACGGCATGCTCGAACGGCTCCAGCACGCCGCCGAGTCCCAGCGCCAGTTCGTCGCCAACGCCTCACACGAGCTGCGCACGCCCCTGGCCATTCAGCGGACCGTGATCCAGCTGGGCCTGGACGACCCGTCGCCGGCTCGGCTGGCCCGGGTCCGCAGCGAGTTGCTGGAGGTCACCGCGCGAAGCGAAGCCCTGATCGAGGGCCTGCTCGTGCTGGCCCAGGGCGAGCGCGGACTCGAACAGGTCGAACCGGTGGCGCTGGGCGGCCTGGTCCAGCAGATCGTTCGGGAGACCTCGACGGAAGCCGTGACGCTGAGGGTCGAGGCCGAGCCGCTCGACATCGTCGGTGACCCGGTGCTGCTCGCCCGGCTCGTGGGCAACCTGGTGAACAACGCCGTCCGCTACAACCGGCCCGGCGGTACGGTCGACGTGCGTGTGTCCGCATGCGGGCTGCTGACGGTCCGCAACAGCGGTCCCGCCGTGCCGGAGGACCGGGTCGATGAGCTGTTCGAGCCGTTCCGCAGGATGGAGCGGACCCGGACCGGCTCCGCCTCCGGCGCGGGACTGGGACTGTCGATCGTCGCCGCGATCGCCGAGGCCCACGATGCCACCCTCACCGCACGCCCCAACCCGGGCGGCGGACTGGAGATCAACGTGCACTTCCCCCTGGCCGGAACCGCGAGCGGTAGCGCCCGGACACACCGTGTGGTGGATCGCTCGCGTGTTCCCCGCGTCCCGTCAACGGGACAAACCGGACATGCAGCACCGCGACCAGGTCGTCGCGCTGGTCGATGGCGGACATCGAGGACCTGACCTCGCCGTCATTGAGGCTAGATCATCCGCGGCCGCGGCGCCTCTCCTGCAGAGTCTGCAGATCCTTTTCGGCCAGCTCCTTTCTTGCTTTTGCAAATCGAATCTCGAAGGGATCTCCGAAGCGCTCGGCCTCCGCCAAGTGCTCCTCTGCGGCCACGGCCGTTTGCTCAGCACGATATTCTTGTATGTCCGCCAGAGACGACCAATCGACTTCGGCGTCACTCCTCCTTCCCTCTCGTTCACCCCACGCGTTGAGGGTGTCGCCCTTGTTGGCTTCGAGGCTGTCCGTCGTGAGCCGCCGGGAGCCGCTGTCGGCGGCGAGCCGGGTGTCGGAGGCCTGGAAGGTGCCGCCGGGTCCGGTGGCGGGGAGCGGTTCCTCGCCGGGCGGCAGCCGCAGTCGCTCGACGAGTTGTCTCAGCGTCCCGGTCACATAGCGTTCGATGAGCCGAGAGAGTGTGATGTTGGTGCCCTCGTCCGCCGCGGTCAGCACTCCCTCGGCCCGCGCCCGGCTTTCGAGGAGCTCGGCGGCCGATTCGGCCGGGCCGAAGGGCCCGCCGATCAGCGAGCTGCGCACGAGGGCCACGGCGGTGACGGCGGCGATGCTGATCATCGCGACCTGACTGCTGGTCACGACCTTGGCGGCGCCGCTGATCAGGCCGGGGATGTAGCCGATGGCGTCGTTCGCCTCGGTCAACATCTGGTCGGTCTGCGCGGAGTTGCCGCCCATGGCGCCGGCGGCGTCGCCGGTGTAGGCGGGTGCGCCGGGTCCGATGGTCCGTTCGACGACGTCGTGGGCCTGCGTGGCGGTGGTGTCGGCGGCGGCCTGGGCCTGGGCGTGGACGGCGCTGCTCTGGTGCATCCCGTCGGTGTCGACGTCGGGGTACGGAACACCGATGAGGTTCAGGACATCCTTCAACGCTTCGGGCGGAGTGAGGCCCATCAGAAATCCCCCGCGCGCTGGATCGTCTGCTGGTCGATGACCTCGGTGTCGCCGAGGAGCGTGGCATTACGGTCGACGCCGTCGCCGGTCCAGGTGAGCCTCTCCCCGAGAAGCCGGCGCACCTCGTCCACGGGGCAATCGTTGAGTGTGGACACAAAGCCGCTAATCAAACCGGTGTCGCCCCACGAAGGGTTTCCGGGCTCCTTCGCCGCCGGCGAGCGGAAATCATCGCCGTGCAATGCGAGCCGGCGGGCGGCCGTTTTCGTACGGTCATAGTCCAGATACAGTGAAGACATGGTTAGCAAGCTAACATAACCTTTGTTGGGCGCTCTGCCCGGAGAAATTCGTGGAGGTCGGCGGATGAGTCTCGTCTTTGACGGTGACGACAACCTGCTCGATCAGGTTCTGGAGCAGACGCGTGCGGCGATGGCGAGGCTCCGGGAGGCGCAGGCGGCACTCGGCCGTGTCGTCGGCGAGGGAAAGGCCGCCGACGGCCGGATCACCGCGACGTCCGACGAGCGCGGCGCCATCACCGAACTCCGGTTCGATCCACGGGTGAAGCGGCTGGACCGTTCGACGCTGGGCAAGGAGGTGCTCGCCGCGCTTCAGGAGGCCCAGGCCGACGCCGAGCACCAGCGGCAGGAGATCGTGAGTAAGGCCCTGGAAGAGACCGCGGCCATGCCGGAGCCCTTGGACGAGACCTTCGTTCGCCGGCAGGTCGAGCAGGTGACACACGAGATCCTCGGAAGGTGAGTTCTCGATGACCGACCAGGTGCCCGGCCAGGACACGAAGGACGCCGGGCGGCGAGCCGCGGCGATACGAGCCTGGGTCGAGCAGACCCGGGCCGAGGCCGACCAGGTCGTGGGCACGGGGACGGCGGAATCCGGCCAGGTCACGGCGAAGGCAGCGGCAGGCGGAAGAGTCACGGACATCGGGTTCGGCCCACGGGCGCTGCGGCTGGACGGCAAGAGGCTCGCCGACGCCGTCCGCTCAGCGGTCGGACGCGCACAGCGGGACGCCGCGGAGAAGCTCAACGCCCTGATGCGCACGGCGCCGGACGGCTTCGACCCGGCCGAGACGCAGACCGTCCTCACCCGTATCTCCCAGATCGACTGGTGACCCTCGCCCACAAGCGAGCAGATCGTCCCAGGTGGCCGAGCACACCGCCGCGCTCACGCCGCTCACCGGCGAGGCCGAGCGGATCCTGCGGCGGTCCCGAGCATCCCACCGGCCCACGGAACGGCGCGGCCCCGTTTACGGCGGCACCGGCCGTGGGGAAGGTGGTCTCAGGGGATGAAGATCACCACGCCGCTCCGCAGGCGCCCTTCATGCCACGATTCGGGGGATCAATGTCGTACACGTCCGGGCCGAAGACGTCGTTCGAGCTGCTCACCGAGCTCGAGCCCGTCGTCGCGGCCGAGCTCGACCGCCATCTGGCCACGGCGAAGGAGTGGTTCCCGCACCAGTACGTGCCGTGGAGTCTCGGCCGCGATTTCGACGGCGTCCTGGACGGCGACCCATGGTCACCCGAGGATTCCACCATCTCGCCCTCCGCGAAGGAAGCGCTGGTCGTCAACCTCCTCACCGAGGACAACCTGCCCGGCTACCACCGCGAGATCTCCACCATCTTCGGACGTGACGGCGCATGGGGTACCTGGGTGGACCGCTGGACGGCCGAGGAGAACCGGCACGGGATCGTCATCCGCGACTACCTGACCGTCACACGAGCCGTGGACCCCGTCGCGCTCGAACGGGCGCGGATGAGGCACATGCAGGGCGGCTACCAGGCCGACCACGGCGACAGGATGCTCCACGGCCTGGCCTACGTCTCCTTCCAGGAACTCGCGACACGCGTCTCTCACCGCAACACCGGCAGGGCCTCGGGAGACCCCGTGTGCGAACGGTTGCTGGCACGGGTCGCCGCCGACGAGAACCTGCACATGCTCTTCTACCGCAACCTGCTCGCTGCGGCCTTTGAAATGTCCCCAAATGAGACGATGCGCGCCGTTACCGACGTGGTGACCAACTTCCAGATGCCCGGCCACACCATCGACGACTTCCTACGCAAATCCGTCACCATCGCGGAAGCCGGCATCTACGACCTGCGCATCCACCTCGACGACGTCGTACTCCCCGTCCTGCGGCAATGGCGGGTCTTCGACCTGGAAGGCCTGAACGCCGACGGCGACAAGGCACGCCAGGAACTGTCAGAGTTCCTGGACCGGCTGGACACGACGGCGACCCGATTCACCGAACGCCGAGCACGACGCGACTCAGGCTCCGCGCATCGTCGCCCGCCGCATTAATACGTTTGCGATCTCGCGTCACGTCAGTCACATCGCGCCGAGCTCTAAATTCTTTACAGGAAGGCCACTGATCATCTTACCGCGGGGGGTGAAACGGTCGCCGTAATAGGGTGACGGTGCGTTCGGCGCGCTTTGGTGGATCGCGTATTCGGCAAGGCCCTCCGCACAGATGTCCGGTTCCGGGGATCAAGATCCGCGGAGGAGGTGGACCCGCACCCCGGTTCACGCCGCAGCGCGCCCACGACGCGCTCGCACAATGGCCACCGGCGAACGCGAATACGTCCACTTCCAGGCGACCGGCCGCCGATGCCGTCGCGACACCAATTAGCCCGCAGCCAAATCGTGCGGATCAAAACTCCGGCCCGATTCTCTTGCGGTGGCGAGTCAAGAGGGCACGGTGGCCACATCTGGACCACGTCTCTCTCGCACCACTGTCAACTCTGGTCAGAAGTCTCCTGACTACACGGAGCGACCGGCCCTTCTCTGCAGACCGGTCCGCGAACGCGCAGCCCAGCACCGGCTACCCCGGATCGGGGTCCGCCGTCTCCGCCGCATCGCTATGCGAGAGACCTCATGATTATTCCCACCCTGCCGGTGCCCGACGTGCGTCCAGATGAGGCACACCGTCTCTACTGGGCATAAACCGCCAGGGAACCAGCGTTCGGCAGGGCTCATGCGGGGGAACTAGGATCCACTGGTCGTCCAACCACCCAGGCGTCGGGGATGACCGTGAGCCTCGACGCTTGACTACAGCCTGCCCAAGGTGCCTTGCGTTTAGTGATCTCGGTACTCACGATGATCCTGTAGGCCGCCGCCCGAGTAACAGCACACTCGACAGGAGGTTCGCGTGACCGGCAGTCTCACCATGCATCTGACATTAGGGCGTTCATAGTCGTCGGGACCTGACCACTTCCCCTTTCTGACACCCCGACCTATGAGAGCGGACACCATGAGCAAAGCTCTTCTGTCTCTGTCGACTGACGACTTCATCGCCGGCGTCGAAGCGACCGCCGCCAAGTTCGACACCGCAACTTATCCGCAGCAGAACCTCCCCGCCGACGACTGGGCGCTCCTGGTCGCAAGCGGCATTCTCCTTCCAGTCCTGCCCAAGGAGTACGGAGGCCGCGACAGCCACATCGAGATGTGCCGGGTCGTCGATGCCGTTTCGGAGCAGAATCTGGGGCTCGGCGTGCATGTGACGGTCAACATGGCCCTGGCACTGCGGCCCATCGCGATGTGGGCCGGAGAGGAGGCCAAACGGGAGATGCTCCCGCTGTTCGCCGGGAGCGATCCAATGATGGCCGGAATGGCCGCGACCGAGCCGGGATGTGGCTCGGCCCTGTCCGGCATGACCACCACGTTCGAGGAGACCGACGGCGGTTACCGGATTCGCGGCCGCAAGCACTGGCAGGCCCTCAGCTACTCCGCCCACTGGTGGCTGGTCGTTGCGAAGAACGAGGACCAGGGTCGCCGCGAGTACGGCTATTTCCTCGTCAAGCGCAGCGAGGGGTTCCGGACCGTACAGCGCTACGAGGCACTGGGCCTGAAGGCGGTCGATTACGGAGTCAACGAGATCGACGTGATCGTCCCTCGGCATCGGCGGATCAAGGCCGAGAGCCGGAACCTGAGCACCATGGTGGAGATTCTCCTGGCCTCGCGGTCGATGATGGCGGCGATGGGGTGCGGCTTCCTCCGCCGGATCAGCCGTGAGGCGCACACGTACGCGGACGGCCGTCTGATCGGGCGGGCGCCCCTGTCGGCGATCCGGTTCGCCCGCTACAGGATCGCGGCCATCGACAGCTCGTACACCGTCGTCGAGGCGCTCAACCACTATCTGCGGACGGTGCTGGACCTCAAGGCGGACATGACCCCTGCGTTCCCCGCCGTACAGGCCATCAAGACCGTCGTCACCGAGCGGATGGTCAGCTCGGCGAACCACTACCAGCAACTGACCGGCGGCGAGGGATACCGGTACGGCTCGCCCACCAACATCGCCGGTCAGGCATTCCTCGATTCGCGGGTCTTCACCATCTTCGACGGCAACAACGATCTGCTCAGCCAGCAGCTCGCCGAGTACTGCCTGGCCCGTCTGGAGGGCCGTTCACTCAGCGACTTCCTGGCCGACTGGTCGCTCACGGCGCACGCCGTCAGGACGCTGCGGCCGGACCTGAGGTTCCTCGACCGGGAGCTCGGACAGGAACACATGGTCCTGGCCGGCCGCGCCATCGCCTACCTGTTCGCGATCAGCCAGGTTCTCAAGTGGGCCGCCGAGACCGACGCCAACGCCGGCAGAGTTCAGACCGCCATCGAGTTCCTCAAGACCGACATCGTCGGGGTCACCACGGAGTTCCGCCTGCTGGCAACAGGCATACTCGAGTCCGACGACGAAGTCCCGGCGCAGTCGAACGGCGTACTCTCCCGGTCCATCCCTCTCCAGACCCGGACGTGACCGGGCGGCCAGAGTACGAAGGCCCTAGCCCGGCAGGCCATCGAGACGGTCGATCAACCGGACCAGGTCGGCGGCCTTCTCCTTGATGAGGTTGAGTCCGGGACGACCCCACGGGCGCGGCTCGCTGTCGACGAAACAGACCGTGCCGAGAGCCGTACCCGTGTGGTCGATCAACGGAGCTCCCACATAGGTCCGGATGCCCAGCCCGTCAACGATCGCGTTGCCGGCGAATCGCGGGTAGTCACAGACATCGTCCAGGACGAGTGCCTTGCGCCGGACGACGACATGTGGGCAGAAGCCGAGGTCGAGGGGGGCTTCCCGGTTCTCCAGCAGGGCGTTGGCGGGAGAAACGCCCGGCGGGGTGTACAGACCGCCGAGAAACTGGTGGTCCGTGACGAAGTTCACCATCGCGAAGGGGGCGTTCTCGGCTCCTGAGAGCGACCGGGCCGCTTCGGCGAGCTCGCGGGCGAACGCGTCCAGCTCGCGGTCCGGCGCCTGCCCCAGGCCCAGTGCCCGCAGCCGCGCTATCCGCTGGGGCACTTCGGGGTCGACGGGCGTCAGAAGGTGACCGGAGGGCTCAAACATCTGGTCGTTCGTCACAGAGGTCTCCATGTGAGGGGCTACGGATGTATCAGGCGGACTGGGCGGGCACAGCGGCGAGGAGATGCCGGATCAGGGATCGGAGCGTCGTGGTCGCGGAACGGGTGTCCCGAGCGTCGCACATGACGATCGGCACGCGGGGGTCGAGTTCGAGGGCGGCTCGCACCTCGTCCGGCTCGTAGTGGAACGCGCCGTCGAACTCGTTGACGGCGACCAGGAAATCGATGCCGCGGTGCTCGAAGAAGTCCACGGCCTCGAAACAGGCCTGCAGGCGACGGGTATCGGCCAGCACGATGGCGCCCAGCGCCCCTGCGGACAACTCGTCCCACATGAACCAGAAGCGCTCCTGCCCCGGCGTGCCGAAGAGGTAAAGCACGATTCCGTGTTGTTCGATGGTGATACGGCCGAAGTCGAGGGCCACCGTGGTGGTGGACTTGTTCTCTATCCCGCTCAGACTGTCGACACCGATGCTGGCCGCGGTGATGAGCTCTTCGGTGTTCAGCGGCTCGATCTCGCTCGCCGCGCCGACGAATGTCGTCTTTCCGACGCCGAACCCACCCGCGATCAGAATCTTGACCTGGGTGGGGAACACGTCAGATTCTTTGTAGGCCATCGAGCAGCTTCTCCAAAAGAACTCGGTCGGTGGCGCCGGAAGTGGGACGCGGGGCCCGCATCGCCATGGCTTCGCACTCCACCAGGTCGGCAAGCAGGATCTTGGTAACCGCCACGGGAAGGCGCATGTGCGCCGACACCTCGGCGACGGAGATCGGAGTGCGGCACAGCCCGAGCACCTTGTGGTGTTCCGGATCCATGCCCCGCGGAGCCTGAGCGGTCGCGATCACCAATGACAGCAGATCCAGTTCCACGGTGGGATGGGTACGGCCCGCGCTCACCGTGTACGGACGGATAAGAGGGCCGGCCTCTTCGTCGAGCCATACTTCGTCGTCACCGGCTACTGGCATTCTCACCTGTTCCAGTCGTCAGGCGCGGTGGCCGGCGGCCGGGCCGCGGTGTCCAGGAAGGGCCGGACGGCTTTGATCAGCCGGGCCATCTCGAAGCCGACGACGGCCGGGTCGGCCTCGCTCGTCGCCAGCACCGCGAGCACCGAGTTGAAGCCCGCCCACGTGAGGTACAGCTGGCTGGACTTCAGTTCGGCGACGACCTGACGCACCTCGTTGTTGCCGTCGAACTTGGCGCCGGCGCTCCGTGCCATGGAGAACAGACCAGAGGCGAGTGCCGCGAGATGTTCCGAACTGGCACGATCCATGCCGTGGGCGGCCTTCATCATTCCGTCGGAAGACAGCAGCACACTGCCCCGAATGACGGGGACCTCGTCCGCCAGGCCCTTCAGCAGCCAGGCAAGATCCTGCGCCTGGTTCGGCGAGACGGCGTTCAATGGACGCTCCTTCTAGGTAGGTGACGTTGCATCAGGCTCCGCCACCGGTTCTGTCCGTCATGTCTTCTTCCTGACCGCTGCGCATTCCGTTTTGGAATGCCGCCATCAGGCCCGGGTTGTAGCCGGTGTCCGCATCGTCATCCTCGTCGTCCTTGGGTGCGGGAGTGTTGAGGAGCTCAGGTGCCAGGTTCGACTGAGCGCGACGTCTCGGGAGCTCCGGGCGTTGCCCGTCGCCCCTCGGCGGGGAGAGTTCGGTGCGTCCGTCCGCTTGCCGTGCGGACCCGACCGCACCCTGAGTCTGCCGTGTCCCTGAGGGGTCGCCTGTACGGGCACGGGGGGCATCTGAGCCGCTGAGTACCGGGCCGCCTTCGGCGAGGCCGGAGGCGGGCATCGAGGACGAGGGTACGCCCGCGGTACTGGCCGACAGGGCCGGAACGGCTTCGGCGGGCTCCGGCGTCGTTTCCGGCCGGGCGCTCGGCTCCTGCTGTTCCGAACCGATCAACTCATTGGGTATCACCACGACGGCCTGGGCGCCGCCGTAGAGGTTGGTCTGCAGTCTGACGACGACGTTGTGCCGGCGTGAGAGAGCCGACACCACGAGCAGCCCGATGCGGCCGTCCTTCACGTATTCGTCGACCTCGACGCGTTCGAGGTTGGAGAGCAGGGCGTTCAGCCGATGCTGGGTCTCGCGCGGGATGCCGAGACCGCGGTCGTCGATCTCGATGGCCAGGCCGGCGGTCACGGATTCGGCGCGCAGCAGCACCTGCGTGTGCGGAGGGGAGAACTTGGTGGCGTTCTCCACGAGCTCGGCCAGCAGGTGGATGACGTCGGCGACCGCGCCCCCCTCCAGGGTTCCCTCGACCGGTGGCACCACTTTGACCCGGCTGTAGTGCTCGACCTCGGCGATGGCCGAGCGCAGGACCTCGTACACGGTCACCGGCCTGCTCCACTGACGCCGTGAGGCAGCCCCGCCGATCACGGCGAGGCTCTCGGCCTGACGGCGCATGCGCGTGCTGAGGTGATCGACGCGGAACAGGCCCTTGAGCAGATCCGGGTCCTCGACCTGGTTCTCGAGCTCGTCGAGTCCCTGGATCGCCCGGTGGGACAGTGACTGCATTCGCCGGGCAAGGTTGACGAAGACCTCGACCCTCTGCACGGAACCGCCGGTGTTCCGCTGGTTCGCCGCGCCGATCACCGCGTTCCAGGCTTCGCTCTGAGCCCGCTGCAGCTCCCGTGCGAGGTACACGAAGGGATCGGCGTTCGTGTCGGGCCAGGAGTCGACGTTGCGTGGTGAGACGGTCTCGCCGGCCGCGATCCGCTCCGCCAGGCCCTGCAGGTCCTGACGACCGCGGGCGATCACGAATCCCAGCTCGCCGAGCCGCCGCTGCATCGCCTCCGTCCCGGCGGGCGACTGGCCGGATCCCCGGCGCTCCCGGCGGGTCGCCGTGTCCGCCCCGAAGATCGCGGCGCCCAGGACCACCACCGCTCCCGCGGCGATGACGACGAGTACCAGGCGAGCCTTCGGCGACGAGGATCCCGCCATGAACAGGTCGACCACGGCGGCCACTCCCAGGAGCGCCATGGCGACGGCCGGGAAGATGGAGATGCACAGGTGGAGGCCGTGAAAGTTGGTCGGACGACGTCTACCGCGACGCGACGGCCTGCCATGGCGTCCAGCCTCTTGGCGTTCGGAGACAACGGCAGGCTGGGGAAACTCAGACATCGGCGTCCTTGGGGCGGGGGGACCGGTCGACAACAGGGGTCACAATACTGAGTGAATCGAACATGCATCGAAACACTCCGCGATCGGGTCAATCCGGCGCGCGGTCACGGCGGCGACCAGCAGGTAACCAAGGGTGACCTCAGTAAATGCACGAAATTATCAGCCTTTGAGGAACCTTTACCCTCGCAAACCGGGCGAGCGTACGTCCTCGGAAGCGGGAATCCCGTCCCCAGGGTCGCTGACCTGCGATTCCCTTGTCAGTCCATACCGCACGCGACCCAATGTGGTGACGGTCGCACTGCGATCTCCAGCCACGGGCGCCTTCCCCCGTGTACCCTCTGTCCGCGGTCCGGCTAGGACGCGAGGCTCGCGGCGTACCTGGGGCAGATCGTCATCGTAGGGCGGAGCGGGCGGGACGCGGGGTCGTTCGCCTGAATCGCCAGGCTGACCAAGGACTCCAGAAGAGAGAGATCGCTGTTGGTGTCCAGATGGACCTGCACCCAGTCGGTGTCCGCGACGAGGTCGACGCGGCCGGAGGCGGTGAGGGTCGCGCCAAGACGGCGGATGACCTGATGGGTGAGGAAGACCTCGGCCAGATCGTCCCGGTGAAGGTGGACGAGTTGCAGGCCGTGAAGGGCCAGAGCACGACCGGGCGGGCAGTTCGCACGGCACTCTCTCAGCGGCCAGTTCTGGAATCGGTCGATCACCAGGTCGGCGCATGAGATGAGTCGGTGTGCTGGGCTCATGAATGCCAGAGTGGCGGAAGACCGGGCCGTACGGCTGGTCGGCGCGCGTCCTGGTGGAATACGCCGATTCCAGGTTCCCCGCGGCGTTCCTGGTGCGTTCCTGGACGGGACGGGAACTGGGCGGCACGCGCAGCGCGGCCCCTTCACGTCGACGGAGTCAATGGTGTTCCTTCCTCCTTCCGCCTCCTGGTCGCTGACAGTGGTCTTCGCGTGCCTGGGCGGATGGTTTCTGTACCAGGGCGCGCGTCCGGCGGCCGGGGCCGCCGAGAGGATCTCGTTGTTCCTGCACGCGGTGATGTGCGTGGCGATGGTCGTGATGGTGTGGCCGTGGGGTGCACGAATACCCCACGGCCTCCAGGGCGCGGTACTGGGAACGGGCGTGGTCTGGTTCGTCGTGCTGGCCCTACGCGCACGGCGGATGGTGACCGCGCTCAAGGACGCGCACCATGCCCTGGTCGCGGCGCTGATGGCCTGGATGACCGTCGTGCCGATGTCCGCCCCCGGCGGCGCCCCTCAGCCCGGAACCGACCGCGGACACGCCGCCATGGGCCGGATGGACGGCCCGGCGCCCGCCGCCGTGACGCTTGCCGTCTACTGCTTCGTCGCCGCGGTCGTCTGGCTCGCCGAAGCCTGCACCGCGACAGGCTCGGAACCGCTTCCGCGTCGCCTGCGCGAGGCGACGGGCCACGCCGCGATGAGCCTCGGCGCCTGCGTGCTGATTCTGGCCATGCCATGACCGCGCGGACAAGGTTGGCCAGGCCCACGTGACCCGATTCAGCCTCCACGACGCTTACACGTCGTAGCCGGCAAGGTCGTCGTGGGGCACCGGCCGGTGCCCCACGACGGCTGCGGGCGCCGCGATGTCAGGAGTGCCAGCCGACCGGCTTCGTGGTCGGGGTGAGGACGAGCAGGCGCAACTCGTTCGGGTTCAGCGGGAGGGTCTGGCTCGTGTATCCGCCCGACCCGCGCGGGCCGATGACGAACTGCTCCACCGGGTTCAGTTCGCCGGTGTCGGAATCGTCGGCGATGCGATAGCGGGTCACCAGGACATTGGAATTCTGGAACGCGGCCGGGAAGTTCGACAGCACGACCTTGGAGTCGTAGGCGGTCTTGAGTGTCCACTGATAGTTCCAGGTCATGACCGCGACCTCGCCCGAATCGGCCGCCGCGAGGCCGTACACGCCGATGCCCTTGGAACTCAGGCCGTCGGAGGTGGCCTGGTAGCGCGTGCCGGGGAGCATCGACTCCATTCGCATCGCGTTGTAGTACGGCCGCGCCGCTCCCGTGCCGGTGTCGGCGAACATGCTCTTTCGGTCGTTGTCCGGGTGGTGGATCGTCCAGTCGAACGGGGTGATCGACGATTGGCCGAGATAGTAATAGTCCAGCGACGGCAGTGCCGCCGCCTGTATGTGGTAGTCGGCCGACAGGCCCAGGCCGGACTCACGGGAGCCCGGGAAGACCCCGGTCTCGGTGACCATGACGGGACGGCCCGCCAGCTTCCGGGCGGTCAGCATCGAATCGACCTGCGCGCGTTCGGTGGAGACGACGGCCGGGTCCTGCTTCGGGGCGTCCCACGTGCCGCTGCCGGACGTGTTGATCAAGTACTGGTGGTAGGTGATGAAGTCCAGCCGCTTGCCCGTGTCGGTGTCGGCGGCGTACAGGTCGAGGAACTGGCCGATCCGGTTGACCGAGAAGACGTCCGTGGTCGGGCCGCCGATCTCGATCTTCGCCCCGGGCAGGCCCATCGCGTTGACCGCGTTGACCACCTCATACATGAACTTGTACTTCGGGTAGTACGCGGCGATGTCCGGCGGTTCGTTCTCGGCCTCGAGGTACTTGATCGACGGGAAGTGCCTCTTGTAGTCGGCGAGCATGTCCCGCTCGGCCGCGAACAACGCCGAGCGGGTGAACGTGCCGTTCGTGACGAGGGGGTCGTAGTCCGAACGCCAGTTGACGACGAGTCCGTCGCTGGACCGTGAGGAGTACTCGCTGAGGTAGTCGTACCACTTCGAGTACTCCGGGGTGCCGGTCGCGACGTCGTACGCCTGGTCGAACTCCAGCCAGACCCGTGCCCGCGCGAGGCCGAGGTCGCTGAGCTTCTCGTTCGTCACGGTGCCGTACTTCCAGCTGTTCGGCGTCGCGCTCAACTGGTGACCCGGGCGGAACGGGAACGTGCCGAGACTGTGCGACAGGTCCACCCGCACGGCGTTCGCGGTCGGTGTGGACGCCTGCGGGGCGGCCGCCGAGTTCGGTCCCTGGACCGACTCGGACGGGTGGCTCGGAAGCGACGAGGTGGCGGAGTTCAGCCGGGCCGCCTCGGGGGACCGCGGCCCGGCGGGGACCGCCGCCCATACCGTGAACCCGGTCAGCAGAGCCAGCCCCGAGGCTCCCAGGCCAAGACGAATATGACGGCCCACCGGGCCCCCTTCTCATGCGTCACCGATGCGCGACGGCGATTCCCCGTCGTCCGTGGAGGCCGATGGTATGCCGGGCCGGTACACGGCCGCCTCATGACAATCCACAACCGGCCGTCCCACCCGGTACCGTTCGCTGGACGATCACGCCGAGGAACGGGGCCGGCCTGCGACGGCGTGACGCATGGGTGAGAGGCGTGGACAGATGGCCGAACAGCACGGCGCCGATCCGCACTCGGTCGCCGAGGCCTCATCGGAACGGCGTCCGGTGAAGGCCCCCACGGGCACGTGGGCGACGGTGCTCCTGCCGATCGACGAGAACGACGACCTCCGCTGGGAACACGTCGAGGAACAGCTCGACCATCTCATCGGCGCGGGAGTCGACGGCGTTTACACGGGCGGGTCCGCCGCCGAATTCTGGACCCAGAGCGAGGCGGAGGTGGATCGGCTCACCGGATTCGTGGCCGCGCGCTGTGCGGCCGCGGGGGTGCCCTTCCAGATCGGCTGCGCCCATCCCAGCCCGCAGATCGCCCTCGACCGCCTCCGCCGTGCCCGGGAACTCGGGCCCGCGGCCGTCCAGGTGATCCTCCCGGACTGGTTCACCGTCACCGACCGGGAGGCGATCGTCTTCCTGCGCCGCCTCGCGGACGAGGCGGCGCCGATTCCCCTCGTCCTGTACAACCCTCCGCACTCCAAGCGCGTGCTGACGCCGGCCGAGCACCAGGGTCTGTGCGGCGAGATCCCGGAGATCATCGGGCTCAAGGTCGGTGGCGGTGACGACGCCTGGTACGAGGCGATGCGCCCGGTGATGGAGCGTGTCTCCGTCTTCGTTCCGGGCCACCACCTCGCTTCCGGTCACCGCCGCGGCGCGGCCGGCGCGTACTCCAACATCGCCTGCCTGAACCCGCGCGCCGCCGTCGCCTGGTGGGACTCCATCCGCGACGGCCTCCCCGCCGCGATGTCCGTCGAGGCACGCCTGAACGCCTTCCTCGGCGAGTTCATTCAGCCGCTCCAGGGCGAGTACTGCAACGCCGCCCTCGACAAACTGCTGGCCACGATCGGCGGCTGGAGCCCGATCGGCACGCGGCTGCGCTGGCCGTACTCCGGCGTGCCCGCCGAACACGCCGACGCGCTCCGCGCCATCGCCCGCGAACGACTGCCCGACTTCACCTGCGCCTGACCGGCGATCGGCCGGCGTCCAGCGCGGCCATGGCGGTGTCGTCCAGGGTGATCGCTCCGGCGGCGACGTTCGCCTCGAGGTGGGCGACGTTCGCGGTGCCCGGAATGAGCAGCACGTTCGGCGCGTGGTACAGCAGCCAGGCGAGGCCGGCCTGCGCGGGGGTGCAGCCGAGGGACCGCGCGGCGGCGGTGACGGCCGGGTCGTCGGTCACCTTCGGCACGCCGGGGAGGGCACCGCCGAGCGGGAAGAACGGTACCCAGGCGATCCGCTCCTCGGCACAGAGCCGGAGCATCTCCTCGTCGTCGCGCGACACCAGGCTGTAGGCGTTCTGGACGCAGACGATCCCGGCGGGTACGGCCCGGCGCAGTACGTCGAGGGTGACGCTGCTCAGGCCGATCGCGCCGATCTTGCCCTCGTCGCGCAGCGCGGTCATCACCGCGAGCTGGTCGTCGAGGTCGACCACCTGGTCGCCCTCGGCCCGCAGTCCCGGCCCGATGTCCATGCGGCGCAGGTTCACCACCGGGATCTGGTCGAGGCCGAGGCTCTTGAGGTTGTCCTCGACGCTCGCCCGCAGCTGTTCGGGCCGCTGGGCGGGACGCACCGGAACGGTGCCGCCCGGGTTGGGATCGCCGCCGACCTTACTGACCACCACGACGCCGTCCTCGGGGCGGAACGCGTCGCGGATGAGCCCGTTGACGTGACCGTCGCCGTAGAACTGGGCGGTGTCGACGTGGTCGACGCCGAGCTCCACCACGCGGCGCAGGAGGGCGATCGCCTCGTCGCGGCCGGTGTTCCGGCGCAACTGCATCGCGCCGTATCCGATGCGGGAGACCACGCGCTCGCCGAGCCTGCCGGCGCCTCCGGCGCGCGGGGCGCCGGTCGCGGTGAGCCGAGCGGGGGTGTTGTCCGCGGTCATGGATGTTCCTTCCGCGAGGGACCATAAACGGAGCGGGGTCCGCTTCGCCGACTGTAGCACCTTATCGGAGGAGTCTCCGCTTTCTTGGGCGCAACGCCTCGCTCGCATCCGCGCCCTCCGCGCGGGCGCGCTCGGCCGACGGCGGGTCAGACGTTGGGCGTCGCGGTCCAGACGGTCTTGCCGTCCTTGTCGCGGATGACGAGCCGACCGTCGTCTCCCACGACCAGGCGGGCGCCGAGTGTGCCGGCGGTGCCGCTCCTCCACAGCGTCCCGCTGATGTCCCGCACGACGAGGTTGCCGTCCTTTTGCAGCTCGGTGACGGCGCTCGGGTGGTGATCCGTGTCGGACTGCCACACGGGCATGCGGGTCCTGTCGTACAGGACGAGGTTGCCGTCGTCCTGCTGAGTGAGGAAGAAGGCGCCGTTCGGGGACTTGATGCCGTGGTTCGGCGTGAGCGAGTGGCCGGCGGTGAGCGTTCCCGCGGGCGTACCGCCGTGCAGGAAGATCAACAGGGCCGCGACGGCCGCCGCGACCAGCACGGCGGCTCCGGTCACGATCGGGAGGCGTCGTCGCGAGGAGGGCGCCGCCCCGGTTCCGTCGACCCTCGTGCTGGATTCCGGCACGACGGGCGCCTGCGCCCGGCCGGCGCCGGTCACCTCTTGGCCGGGCGTCAGCAGCCTCGTCGCCCGCTCCACGTCCTCGCTGCCCACCAGGTGGGTCAGCAGTTCCCCGGCGGACGGGCGCCGCTCCGGCCGCTTGTCCAGCGCCCGCTCGACCAGCTCCCGCAGGTCCGGGTCGAGGCCGTCGAGCCGCGGCCGATCGTGGGCGACCCGGTAGAGGATCTCGGAGACGTTGCCGCCGACGAACGGGGACCGGCCGGTGCCCGCGTACGCCACCACGCAGCCCCAGGCGAACACGTCGCACGCCGGCGTGATCTCCTCACCGCGCAACGCCTCCGGCGCGAGATATGCCGGCGTGCCCACCAGCTGCCCGGTGCGGGTCACCTCGCTCGCGGCGTCGTACGCGCGCGCGATCCCGAAATCGATCACGCGAGGGCCGACCGCCGACAACAGGACGTTGGACGGTTTCAGGTCGCGGTGCATGATCCCGGCGCCGTGGATCGCGGACAGCGCCGTGGCCACTCCCACGGCCAGCCCCTCGAGGTCGGAGCCGGACAGCGCCCCCGACTCGGTCACCGCGCGTTCGAGGCTGGGGCCGCTGATGTACTCGGTCACCACGTACAGCGGGTCCTCATCCAGCCGCGCGTCGATCACCCCCGCGGTGCAGAAGCGCCGGACCCGCCGCGCCGCGTCGGCCTCCCGCGCGAACCGGGCGCGGAACGACGGATCATCCGCCAAATCGGCATTGATCACCTTCACGGCGACCTTCCGCCCGGACTCGTCCTCGGCGAGGAAGACGGTGCCCATTCCACCGTGGCCGAGCCGTTCCAGCACACGGTAGCCGCCGATCCTTTCGGGATCACCGAGCTCCAACGACTCAGCTCCTGGTTCTGCTTGAGCGACATGTACGCATGCCGGGCGACGTGAACAGGGAAGCACTCGCCGGTTCCCTTCGCGTTCCGTCTCCGTTCCTTCGCCGCAGGCCCGCGTCAGTCCGATTCGGGCCCGTGGGAGGGGCCAGTGTGGGAGGGGCCGGTGTTCGCGGGGGTCGCGGAGCCGGCCGCGAGCCGGTCGATCTTCTCGTTGAGCGCCCGGATCTCGTTCATCAGCGCGATGTGCTGTTCCCGCTCCAGCTCCTGGTCCTCTTTCCACCTCGAGGAGTTGACCTCGGTCTCCATCGCGGAAACGATCACGCCGATGAGCAGGTTGAGGATGAAGAATGCCGTGACCACGATGAACGTGACGAAGAAGATCCAGGCCAGCGGCTCCTTGGCCATCACGTCCTCGGCGACGCTCGGCCAGTTCTCGACCGTGAGCACCGTGAACATCGTGAACAGCGACTTTCCCAGGTTGCCGAAATGCTGCGGGGCCGCCTCGTGGAAGAGCCGCTCGCCGATGACGGCCGCGACGTAGAGCGACAGCAGCAGGAGGACCAGGATCGAGGCCAGCCCCGGGATCGCGGTGAACAGCGCCGAGACCACCCGGCGCATGCCCGGCACCACGGAGATCAGCCGCAGCACCCGCAGGAACCGGAAGAGCCGGAGGATGGACAGCGACTCCGACGCGGGAACGAGGGCGACGGCGACGATGACCAGGTCGAACCAGTTCCACGGGTCGCGGAAGAACGCCTTCCCCTGTGCGGCGATCCGCAGCACGATCTCGACGACGAAGATCACGATGACGAGGCGGTCGATCACCAGGAAGGCCATGGAGTACCCGTTGGCCAGGCCGGGTGAGGTCTCCAGCCCGAGCGCGAGCCCGTTCAACGTGATGACGACGATGATCACACGCTGGAACGCCGGGGCGTCCACGAAGACACGGAGCCGTTCACGCGAGAAAGCGGGCAAGTCTCTGCTCCAGACCATATGACGCCTCTGACCGCCCAAAACCCTACAAGCCACCTGCGCCACAGCACCGGTCCTGTCCCGAGCGGGCCGCCGCTGAGCGAGGTGGTGCCGACCGGCGCGAAGACGCGGTGGCCGGGCCGGTCGGCGCTGGACGAGCGCGGCCCGGTCCCGGCCGGTGGCCGGAACCGGGCTCCCCGGATGCTCCTCAGCGGGCGGGCTGGAAGCGGCGGAGCCGCAGGCTGTTGCTGACGACGAAGACGCTGGAGAACGCCATCGCGGCGCCGGCGAGCATGGGGTTGAGCAGGCCGGCGGCGGCCAGGGGCAGGGCGGCGACGTTGTAGGCGAAGGCCCAGAACAGGTTGCCCTTGATGGTGCCGAGCGTGCGGCGCGAGAGGCGGATGGCGTCGGCGGCCGCGCGCAGGTCGCCGCGTACGAGGGTCAGGTCGGCGGCCTCGATCGCCACGTCGGTGCCGGTGCCCATGGCCAGCCCCAGGTCGGCCTGGGCGAGGGCGGCGGCGTCGTTGACGCCGTCTCCGACCATCGCGACGGTCCTGCCTTCGGCCTGCAGGCGCTTGATGACGTCGACCTTGTCGGCGGGCAGGACCTCGGCGATCACCTCGTCGATGCCGGCCTCGGCCGCGATCGCGCGGGCGACGCTCTCGTTGTCGCCGGTGAGCAGGACCGGCCGCAGCCCCAGGGACCTCAGGCGGGTGATCGCCTCGGCGCTGGTGTCCTTGATGGTGTCGGCGACGACCAGGACCGCGCGGGCCCGGCCGTCCCAGCCGACGGCGACGGCCGTCCCGCCGTCGGCCTCGGCGGCCGCCTTGGCGCGCTCCAGCTCGACCGGCAGGTGCTGGGACCACTCGGTCAGCAGGCGCGTACGGCCGACCAGCACGGCGTGCCCGTCGACGACGCCCTGGACGCCGAGCCCTTCGACGGCGGCGAAGTCCTCCACCGGTGGCAGGTCGCCGGCCCGCTGGACGGCGCCCTTGGCGATGGCCTGGGCGATCGGGTGCTCGGAGGAGTCCTCCAGCGCTCCGGCGAGCCGCAGCACCTCATCGGCGTCCTGGCCGTCGGCGGTGACGACGTCGGTCAGGGTCATCTTGCCGGTGGTGACGGTGCCGGTCTTGTCCAGCACGACCGTGTCGACCCTCCGGGTGGACTCCAGGATCTGCGGGCCCTTGATGAGGATGCCGAGCTGGGCGCCGCGGCCCGTACCGATCAGGAGGGCGGTGGGGGTGGCCAGGCCGAGGGCGCACGGGCAGGCGATGATCAGGACCGCGACGGCCGCGGTGAACGCCGCCGCGACACCGCCGCCGGTGCCGAGCCAGAACCCGAGGGTGGCCACCGCCAGGGTGATCACGATCGGCACGAAGATCCCGGAGATCCGGTCGGCGAGTCGCTGCACCTGCGCCTTGCCGCTCTGCGCCTCCTCGACCAGCTTGGCCATCTGCGCGAGCTGAGTGTCCGCGCCGACCTTGGTCGCCTCGACGATCAGGCGGCCGCCCGCGTTGACGGTGGCGCCGACGACGGTGTCGCCGACCCCGACCTCGGCGGGCACCGACTCCCCCGTGAGCATGCTCATGTCGACCGCCGAACCGCCCTCGGCCACCACGCCGTCCGTGGCGATCTTCTCGCCGGGCCGGACGACGAAGCGGTCACCGGTCCTGAGCCCGTCGATGGGGATGCGTTCTTCGCGGCCGTCGCGCAGCACGGCGACGTCCTTCGCGCCCATCTCCAGCAGCGCCCGCAGCGCGGCCCCGGCGCGCCGCTTGGAGCGGGCCTCGAAGTAGCGGCCGGCCAGGATGAACACCGTCACCCCGGCGGCGACCTCCAGGTAGATGTTGCCCGCGCCCGAGGCGCGCTCGACGGCGAAGGTGAACGGGTGCCGCATGCCCGGCTCTCCGGCGGTGCCGAAGAACAGCGCGTACAGCGACCAGCCGAACGCCGCGATCGTGCCCAGCGACACCAGCGTGTCCATCGTCGCGGCGCCGAGCCTGACGTTCTTGTACGCGGCGCGGTGGAACGGCCACGCGCCCCAGACCAGCACCGGTGCCGCCAGCGTCAGCGAGGCCCACTGCCAGTAGGTGAACTGCAGCGCCGGGATCATCGCCAGCGCGATCACGGGTACGGCCAGCACGGCGCTGACCACGAGCCGGTCACGCAGGGCGCGTGCGGCGGCGTCCTCGGCCTCCGGCGCCCCCTTCTCCTCGTCCGGCTCGGGCGGGGCGGGGAGCGCGGCGGTGTATCCGGCCTTCTCCACCTGGGCGATCAGGTCGTCCGGGGAGACACCGGGCCCGAACGCGACGGTGGCCTTCTCGGTGGCGTAGTTGACCGTGGCGGTGACGCCCTCGATCTTGTTGAGGCGCCTCTCGACGCGGTTCGCGCACGACGCGCAGGTCATGCCTCCGATCAGGAGGTCGACCCGATCGGATGTCGTGCCCGTGGCGAAACTCATGGCCCTTCCCCGATCTAGTGACGGGTGGCGGCGTCGGCCGTCACGGTGAACTCGGCTGTGTGGACCGCGCCGTCGTGCTGGAAGTCAAGGTAGAGACGGTAGGTGCCCGCCGACGGCGCCTCGGCGTGGAAGGTGACGGTCGGCCCCGGCCGGGTCCTGCCGTCGCCCGGCTCGCCGTCCGGGTGGACGTGCAGGTAGGCCAGATCGCCTTCGCGCAGCGCCACCAGGTGCCCGTACGCGGCGAGGTAGGGCTGCAGGTCGGTGACCGGCCGGCCGTCCCGCGAGATCGTCAGGTCGAGCCGGCTCGACCGGCCCGCCGCCAGCGTCCCCTTGAGGGCGACGGTGTAGCCGTCGGCCGAGGCGGTCGCGGCCGGGGCGGGCAGGGGCCGCGGTGTGACCTTGCCCGCGACCTCGGTGTCGATGCCGAGGGTCAGCGGGTCGGCGCCGGTGGGCTTGAAGTCGGCGAACGCCCGGTAGGTGCCCGGTCCGCCGAAGGGCGCGGCGACCCGCCAGGTGCCGTCGGCGTCCATGGTGGGATGCACGTGCCGGAAGCCGGACAGGTCGCGGCGGACGACGATGAGATGCATCCGCTTGTCATGCTCGGTGTCGAACGCCGTAACCGCCCGCCCGTTCGGGCCGGTGATCCGGAACGCGAACACCCCGGTCGCGGCGGAGGCCGTGCTGAGGGTGTAGCCGTGGTCGGAGACGAGCAGCCCGCCGGGCGTGGTCCCGTTCGTCATGTCGTGCTCCATTCCGCCGTGGACGGCGCTCGGCCGGTCCGCGGCCCCGACGGGGCCGGCCAGGTGGCCGACCCCGAGCGCCGCGCCGAACGCCGCCGCCAGCCCGAGCGTGAAGCCGCCGAGCCTGGCCGGTGTGTTCATCGCTGCCTTCCTCTTCTCTTCGCTCCGGAACGGGCCGGAGCGAGCCGGATCAGGAACCGGCGACCTCGTAGCCGGCCTCGTCCACCGCGGCGCGTACCGACTGGTCGTCGAGGGGGGTGGCGCTGGCGACGGTGACCACCCCGGAGGCAAGGTCGACCTTGACGTCGGTGACACCGTCGATGGCCCCGACCTCGGCGGTGACCGCCGACACGCAGTGGTCGCACGTCATGCCCTTGACCTTGTACTGAGTGGTCGTCATCTGTTCTTCTCCTTCGGCGATGTCCATCGGTGGCCGATCCGTTGCGGCCGACTCCTAAGGTACCCATACCGGGTATATGGATAGCAGGGTGATCCGATGTAACCGGCCTGGATACCCCTGGGGGGTAGGTCGCGATGACCATAGCATACCCCCTAGGGGTTTGCTAGAGTCAAGCTCATGAGCACGGAAACGCCCTCGCGGGCGGCGTCGGCTCCGACGCCTCGCGGCTACAGCGCGACCAAGGACCAGCTGCGTAGCCGTCTGCGCCGCATCGAGGGCCAGGTCCGCGGCGTCCAGGGCATGGTCGAGGAAGACCGCTACTGCATCGACGTCCTGACCCAGATCTCCGCGATCCAGGCGGCGCTGGACAAGGTCGCCCTGGGCCTGCTCGACGACCATGTGAAGCACTGCGTCAAGGAGGCGGTCGCCGAGGACCGCACCGACGAGATGACCACCGAGATGATGTCGGCCATCGGCCGGCTCATGCGGCGCGGCTGACCGGCGCGCGCCGCTCGGTGGCCGGCCGCGCGGCGCGCGCGGCCGGCCACTTCGCCACGGTTATGAGGCGAACGCCCTGGCCACCGCCTGGAAGACGTGCGTGGGCAGGTCGGGGTCGTAGACGTTCATCTCCGGGATGAGGTTGCCGAAGCCGGACTCGGTCCGCCAGCTGCCGGGCTTTTCGAACCCGGGGTCGGTGACGTCGAACCCGGACGTCTGGACCGTGTCGAACGCGGTCAGCGACCGGTAGTTCGCCGCCTGGTCCTCATACAGCCGGAACGTCAGGGTCGCCTGCCTCTTGCCGCGCAGGTAGCTCGGGTCGATCTCGATCGGGCCCTCGTTCTTGATCCACCGGTACTCGTGGTTGCCCGAGGATATGTCGGTGGCGAGGTCGGAGGACCACACGACGTGCCCGTCGACGAGCACCTGCATCAGCCGCCCCGCCGTCGGCGTGGTGTAGTAGCGGTTGTAGCGCCAGAACGAGACGGTGTAGCGCGGCGCGTCCGGGTCGACGCGCACGGTCTGGGACGCCGACTCGTACGCGCCGGCCGGGGTGGAGCCGCCGTAGTTCTGGAACACCAGGCTGCCGCGCCCGTACATGGCGAGCAGGTCGGAGCTCACGGCCGGGTCGCCGAGGTGCGGCGTGCCGTAGGAGGCGACGCCCTCGATGCGGCCCTTGCGAACGTAGTCGAGCCCGGTGTCGATGGCACGCTGGGCGTAGCCGGGGGCCGGCTCGTCGAAGGTGCTGTACCGGCCGGTGTAGATCATCAGCAGCACCTTGGTGTGGTGCTTGTCCGCGTGCGGCAGGATCGCGTCGAGCTCGGGGCCGAGCGTCGAGGTGACCTGGGTGTTGTAGTAGGGGTAGTCGCGGAACGGGAAGATGATGCCGCTGATGTACGGCGAGTACTTCTCATAGAAGGCGTCGTCGATCGCGGTCGTGTAGTAGGCGGTCGTGTACAGCCCGAGCTTCGGGTTGATGCCGTCGACGGTCTGCTTGATCTGCTGCATGTACTCCGGCGTGAACTTCTGCGAGTTCTGCCCGTTCGTGAAGTCGTCGATCGCCCAGCCGGTGAGGTTGGAGTACCGGGTCGAGAGCCGGGCGATCTCGCGGGCCCAGGTCACGTAGTCCTCCTCGTACGGCCGCGAGCACCAGCCGGACGTGCTGCACTCCGACGGCGGGACGATGTACGCCCACACGTTGATGCCGGCCCGCTTCGCCGCGGCGAGGAACTGCTCGTTCAGGTCCTGCCAGTCGGCCGGCGAGTGCCAGACGAGGAACAGGTACGTGTTGACGTGGAGCCTCTTCAGCTCGTTGATCGTCGCCGGCGTGTCGATGTGGTAGTAGCCGTCGGCCCGCGGCTGTTTCTCCCGGATCTCCGTGCCGACGGTGTTTCCGCCGGGATAGCTCGCCAGGAGCGTGCCCTTGGGCAGCGTGCTCGCCGCGGGCCGTTGACCGGCGTCGGCGGCGTTCGCGTGGGGCGGCGTGCCGCCCCAGGTGAAGCCCACCAGCATCACGGCCACGATGAGCGCGGCGACGGTCGTCAACCAGGACTTTCGCGACATGCGGTTCCCTTCTCGTGCGGTGACGGGACAGGCGCTCGACCGCGGGCTGCTCCCCCGCCAGCGGCTCCGCGTCGCGCGTAACGGGGTCGGTCAGAGGCGGCTCGCCAGAGCGACGGCGGTCTCGGCGAGCGACTCGGCGGCGCCCGGGGCGAACGGGGCCGGCATGCCGTAGTAGCGGTGGGCCTCCTCCACCTCGTATCCGCCCTGGTCGAACTCTGTGACGGGCGGCAGGTAGCCGGGGCAGCCGTCGGAGTAGCCGATGACGATGACGTCACCGGGCACCCGGCCGGCGATGTCGCGCGCGGTCGCCGAGAACGGCTCGCCCGGGAGCGCCACCAGGCGCAGGCTCCCCCAGCGCAGCACGGTGACCCGGCCGGTCCAGGACGTCCGTGTCCGCGGGGCGATGTCCCGCGCCCACGCGATCCAGGCGCGCAGCAGCTCACGCCGGTCCGCGGCGGCCCACGGCAGCTCCCGCTCCCACCCCGCGGCCAGGACCG
>NZ_JBHLZP010000012.1:0-42233 GCF_042429965.1 Actinoallomurus acaciae | reverse complement strand
GCGCCGATCCGGCCTTCGGCCCACGCGACCGTGGCGGGCTCCCCGGCGACGCCGTCGGGACGCACGCCGTACGCGCGCCAGAGCTGGGTGATCGCGACGTGGTGGGCGAACCGGTAGGCGAGGCGCAGGTACGCCGGGGGCGCCGCGAGCAGGTCCGGCGTCTGCCCCGTCATGCGGGCCAGGTGCTCCGCGCATGCCGCGAGCCCGCGGCGGTAGGCGGGCGAGGCGCCGAACCTCGCGCGGGAGGCCTCCGGGGGCAGCTCGGTTCCGTACCAGAAGGTGACGTCCCGCCGGTCCTCGTCCTCGACGTGACCGCTTCGCGCCGACGCCGGGGGGTCATCGCCGGCGGCGACCTGTTCCAGCGCCCGCACCAGATCCGCCGGTGTGCCCCCCACGACCGCGAGGCGGTGTCCGAGGAAGGACCGGTGGAACGTCGCCGTACCGGCGATCTCCGCCAGTTCCTCCGGCGCCGAACCGAGGCGCTCGGCGAGACGTCCCGCGGCGGCGCGCAGCGCGGGGGCACTGTTCGCGGTCACCGGAAGGACGACGAAGGGCTCGCCGGGCTCTTCCTCGCGCGGAGGCGGAGCGGCGGCCTGTTCGACGAGAACGTGGGCGTTGCTGCCGGTGAACCCGAACGAGCTGACCCCCGCCCGGGACGGGGAGCCGGAGTCCGGCCAGGGACGATTGCCGGTCACCAGGGCGACGGGAAGCCGGGACCAGTCGATGCGCGCCGAGGGCCGGTCGACCACGTGGCGGGGGATCTCGCGCCGGTGCATCGCCAGGACGACCTTGAGCAGCCCGACCAGGCCGGATGCCGCCGAGAGGTGCCCCACATTGGGCTTCGCCGAGCCGATCAGCAGCGGCCGGTCGCCGTCTCTGCCAGGCCCGTACGCCCGCGCCAGCGCGCCCACCTCGATCGGGTCGCCGAGCGGCGTGCCCGTGCCGTGGGTCTCGACATAGTCGACGTCGGCCGGGCTCCACCCGGCGCCCTTCAGCGCCGTCTCGCACAGCGCGGTCTGGGCGGAGGCGCTCGGCACCGTGAAGCCGCCGCTGGCCCCGTCCTGGTTGACCGCGCTGGCACGGATGACGGCGTAGACGCGATCGTCGTCGCGCCGTGCGGCGGCCAGGCGCTTGAGCACGAGGACCACCGCGCCTTCGCCGTAGCCGTACCCGTCGGCGGCGTCGTCGAAGGTCTTGCAGCGCCCGTCGGCCGCCAGCGCGCCGCTCCCGGCCATCGCGGCCATCATCGTCGGCGCGACGATCGCGTGCGCACCCCCGACGACGGCGACGTCGCACTCGTCGGCGCGCAGCCCCTGGCAGGCGAGGTGCACCGCGGTCAGCGCCGATGAGCAGGCCGTGTCCACGACGACGCCGGGGCCGTTCAGGCCGAGAAAGTACGACAGCCTGCCCGCCGAGGCCGCGAAGGAGGTCCCGGTCCCGTAGTACAGGTCGATGGTCTCCAGGTCGGAGGCCAGGAGGTGCTGGTAGTCGGCCGCCTCGAGCCCGACGTAGACGCCCACCTGGCGTCCGTGGAGCGAACGCGGCCGGCATCCCGCGTCCTCGAGGGCGTCCCAGGCGACCTCGAGGAGCATCCGCTGCTGCGGGTCGACCGATCGCGCCTCGCGAGGCGCGATCCGGAAGAACTCGGCGTCGAAGCCGGTGATGTCGTCCAGGTAGCAGTGCCGCACGGGGACGTCCTCGGCCAGGTCGGTCCACACGGGGTCCTCGCGCCGCCGGTCCGGCGGCAGGTCGCCCAGCGCGTCCCGGCCCTCGGTCAGGAGTGTCCAGAACGCGTCGGGCGAGGGCGCGCCGGGCAGGCGGCATCCGATCCCGATCACCGCGATGGCGTCGTCGTCCTCGCTCGGCCGGGCCGGTTCCTCCGCCAGAGCGCGGGGCTCGTCGTCCGGCTCGCCGGAGGCGGTCTCGGCGTGCGCCGCCTCCGCGAGGAACTCCGCGAGTGCCGTGATCGTGGGGTGCTCGAAGATCACGGACGCGTCGAGCTCGACGGCGAACTCCTCCTGGAGCCGGCGCCGCAGCGAGACGGCGGTCAGCGAGTCGAGGCCCTGCTCGAACAACCCGCGTCCGCGCACCATCCGGAAGTCGCCGGGCAGGGCGAGCACGTCGCGTACGGCCGCCTCGATCCGCCCTGCCATGTCGGCGCCGGTTCGCCCGGCGGCCTCCCGGACGGCCGGAACGAGGCCTCGGTCCGGCTCGTCCCGGCTCTGCTCCTGAACCGCGGGGGAGGTGGAGACCACCGGCTCACCGGGCTCGTGCGAGCCGCGTCCCACGCCGGGCAGCCAGTACCTGCCGCCGCCCCAGGACGGGGCGGGAAGCGTGTGATGGCGGGACGGCCGGCCGGTGACCTTCGGCCAGTCGACCGTCACCCCGGCCACGTGGAGCTGGGCGACGGCCCGGTGCAGGGCGGTCGCCCCCGGCTGGTCGCGTCGCAGGGTGGCGATCGCGGTGCCGTCGCGGCCGCGGCCGCGCAGGGCATCGGTGAGGGGCGGGACGAGAACCGGATGGGGGCCGATCTCGATGAGCAGGTGGCCGCGCCCGGTCAGCAGCCGGTCGACGGCCGGCCACAGGCGTACGGGATCGGTGATGTTCCGCGCCCAGTACGCGGCGTCCGGCGTGTGCGTGTCGCCGTCCAGGTCGACGCTCGACGCGAACCGTACGCTCGCCGGAGCCGGGTCCAGCCCCTGGAGCGCCGCTTCGAGCAGCGGGCCGCAGTGCGCCACGACCGGGCTGTGCGTCGCCACGTCGATCGGCACCCGGCGGCACCGGAGGCCGCGCTCCTCCAAGACGCGCGCCGCGTCGGCGGCCTCCTGCGGGGGACCCGCGATGACGGTCGACCTCGGGCCGTTGAGACCGGAGACGATGACCGGAGTGCCGATCTCCCGCAGCACCGCGTCGACCACGTCCGGGGCGTCCTGGACCGCGTACATGCGGCCGGTTCCGTGAGTCTCGTGCAGCACCTCCGCGCGCCGCACCACGACGCGGACGGCCTGGGCCAGGGACAGGCAGCCCGCGGCATGGGCCGCGGCGACCTCGCCGAGGCTGTGGCCGACGACCGCGTGCGGAGTGATCCCCCGGGCGGCCAGCCACCGGGTGATCGCGACCTGCACCGCGAAGATCGCGGGCTGGAGACGGTCGGTCCTCTCCAGGCGGCGGTCGTCACGGGAGGAGCGAAGCTCGTCGAGGAGCGACCAGGACGCCTCGGCGCCGATCAGGGCGTGGCACTCGTCGAGCGCGTTCCTGACGTCGGCGTCGCGGTCGTACAGGTCGAGGGCCATGCCCGGCCACTGGCCCCCCTGCCCCGCGTAGACGAAGGCCGGTGGGGGCACCGCACCCGGATCGAGCACCGCTCCGGTGTAGGCGCCGTCGGCCGGGTTCGCCGGGTCGGTGAGGGCGGCCGTGAGCCCGGCCGGCCCGTCCGCGACCACGGCGAGGCGGAAGGCCTCCACCGTGCTCCGCGTGGCCGCCGACGCCACCAGTTCACCCAGCCGGTCTCCCGCCTCGTCCACCAGGCCGCGCATCCGGGCGGCCTGCTCGCCCAGCTTCTCCTCGCGCGCCGATGAGACGAGGAGGACGTGGGGCCCCTCCACCGGCGCCGGGGCGCGATCCGGTTCCGGCGCCTCCACCACCGCGTGGACCAGGGTCCCGCTGGCACCGAACGAGCTCACCCCGGCGCGCAGGGCGCGGCCGTCGGCGCGCAGCGAGGTCCCCTCGGCGGAGACGGTGACCCCGCGCCAGTCCACGCCGGGTGTGGGCGAGGAGAAGCCGGGCTGGGGAGGGACGTCGCCGGAACGGATCACGCAGATCGCCTTGAGCAGCCCCGCCACGCCTGCGGCGGCGTCGGTGTGCCCGAAGACCGCCTTGATGGACCCGACGGGGACGGGCGACCGGCGGTGCGCGCCGTAGACCGTTCCCAGCGTGTCCAGCTCGGTCTGGTCACCGAGCGGCGTACCGGTTCCGTGGGCCTCGACGTAGTCCACGTCCGCCGGAGCGACGCCGGCCCGCTCCAGGGCGGTCAGCAGCAGTTCCTCCTGAGCCAGGGCGTTGGGGGCGGTGATCCCGATGCTGGCTCCGTCGTGGGCGACGGCCGACCCCCGGATGACCGCGTACACGCGGTCGCCCTCGGCCACGGCGTCGCACAGGCGTTTCAGCGTGACGAAGCCGCAGCCCTCGCCCCGGACGAGGCCGTCGGCGGCCGCGTCGAACGGACGGCAGCGGCCGGTCCTCGAGACCGCGCCGATGCTGCTCATGAACACGCTGTAGTCCGGGCCGAGCAGCAGGCTCACGCCTCCGGCCACCGCCGTGGCGCACTCGCCCGCGCGAAGGGCCTGGCAGGCCAGGTGGACCGCCAGCAGCGAGGACGAGCAGGCCGAGTTCACGGTGGAGGCCGGCCCGCGCAGATCGAAGGCGTAGGAGACCCGCCCCGCCGCGAAACTGGGCTCGACCCCGCTCGCGTAGTGCGGGCCGATGCCCGCGATGCCGAGGGTGCGCGCGTGGATGAGCTGATAGTCGTTGGCGAGTGTTCCCACATAGACCGCGGTGCGGGAACCTCGCCAGGCGTCGCGTGGCCGCCCGGAGTCGCTCATCGCCTCCCAGGCGACCTCCATGAGCATCCGATGCTGGGGGTCGAGGAACTCCGCCTCACGCGGCGGGATGCCGAAGTAGCCGGAGTCGAAACGATCCACGTCCTGGAGGAACGCCCCCCTGTGGTTGGCCACGGTGCCCGGCCGGCCGCGGGCCGGGTCGTGCAGCTCGGGACCCCACCGGTCGGCCGGGACCGCGGCGATGCAGGTACGGCCGGCCGCGAGCAGTTCTCCGAGCGAGCGGAGGTCGTTCGCCCCGCCGGGAAAGCGGCACCCCACGCCGACAACAGCGATGGGCTCATCTGTCATGCCGTCACCTCAATCACGAGGGCCGGGGTGCCATACCCGACGTGAGTGCAAGGCGGTCGATCTTGCCGTTGGCCGTCCGGGGCAGCGTGTCCACGACCCGGATGTCATCGGGGATCAGGTAGGGAGGCAGCCGCTCGGCGCAGTGCCGGCGCAGCTCCAGGGCGTCCAGCCGGCGGCCCCCCGCACTGTCGGCCGGAGGGGAGGCCGGGACGGTGAAGGCGGTCAGCCGGGCGTCTATCCCGGCGCCGACGACCACCGCGCACGCCTCCGCGACGCGGGGGTGAGCGGTCAGCGCGGTCTCGACGTCACCGGGCTCGACCCGGTGCCCGCGCACCTTCACCATGTGATCGCGGCGGCCCACGTAGTCGAAGGAGCCGTCATCC
This sequence comes from Actinoallomurus acaciae, assembly GCF_042429965.1. Classification (NCBI taxonomy): domain Bacteria; kingdom Bacillati; phylum Actinomycetota; class Actinomycetes; order Streptosporangiales; family Thermomonosporaceae; genus Actinoallomurus; species Actinoallomurus acaciae. The sequence goes on along the minus strand of NZ_JBHLZP010000012.1, from coordinate 36,943 downwards.
AGGACGCGGACGATGTCCCCGGTCCGGTACGGCCCCCGCTGGGGTTCCCGCCCCCAGTAGCCGAGCATGACGGTCGGGCCGTCGACGATGAGCTCGCCCTCCTCTCCGGCACGCGCCGGCCGGCCGTCATCGCGGCACGCCCACACCCGGTTGCCGCACGCGGGCAGGCCGATGGGCACGGGCAGGTCCCGGGTCAGGTCGGCCGGGAGGGTCTCGTGGTAGGTGCAGACGTTCGTCTCGGTGGGGCCGTAGAGGTTGAGCAGGCGGGCATCGGTCCAGCCGGCCAGCTTGCGCACCTGGCCGACCGGGAACGGCTCGCCCGCGAACAGGATCGCGCGCAGGGCGGGCGGCGCGGGCCGGCCGAGCAGCTCGCCGTAGCGCATCATGAGGATGAGCGCGGACGGCACCGAGTACCAGACGGTGATCTGTTCCTCGTACAGGAACTCGGCGAGCTGCACCGGCGCGTACGCCAGCTCGGCCGGGATCAGGTGGACGGCCGCGCCGACGGAGAAGGCCGCGTAGAGGTCGAGAACCGACAGGTCGAAGGTGTGGGCGGCGTGGTTGGCGAACCGGTCGCCGGGCCGTGCGGCCAGCAGGGCCACCGCCCAGTCCACGAAGGCCCGGGCGCCACGATGGCTGACGCAGACGCCCTTCGGCGTGCCCGTCGACCCCGAGGTGTAGAGGATGTAGGCGAGATCGTCCGGATCCGTCGCCGCGAAGATCGGCTGGGCCGGGCCGTCCGCCGGCGCGCTCAGGTCCAGGCAGCGGGTCTCGGGGCCGAGCTCGGTCGTGATGAGCGGGAGCCTGGTGTCCGTGGTCAGGACGGCGCGAGCGTCGCAGTCGCGTGCCATGGCCGCCACCCGGCTCACCGGAGCGTTCCCGTCGGCGGGCACGTACGCGCCGCCGACGCAGAGCACGGCCTGCATGGCGGCCACCGAGGCGCACGACTTGTCCGACCAGATCAGCACCCGGTCGCCGGGGCCGACACCGGCCAGCCGCAGCCGGTGCGCGACGGCGTTCGCCCGTGCGCTGAGCCGCCCATAGGTGAGCTCACCGTCCGGCCCCGACACGGCGCGCCGGTCGGGCGTGACCGCCGCGGCGTCGGCGACGAGCTGATGCAGCCTCATAGCCCCATCTCCATGGCGGCCAGTTCGTACTGGATCTCCGTCGTGCCGGAGAAGAGGGTGCTCGGCACACAGTCGCGAAGCTGCTGTTCGGCGCCGCCCGAGAGATAGCCGGCGGCGCCGAAGATCTGGACCGAGTCCAGCGAGTTCGCCACCGACGCCTCCGACACGGCCGCCTTGGCGAGCCCGACCGTCATCTCGTCCGCGTGGCCCTCGTCGACCGCCCAGCACGCGCGGTAGAGCAGAAGCCGGGCCCCTTCCAGCCGCTGCCTCATGCGCACGATGCGATGGGAGATCGCCTGGAACCCGCCGATGCTCCGTCCGAACTGGCGGCGTTTCTTCGCTCTTTCCACGCAGAGTTCGAGCTGCCGGTCCATCAGTCCCACGTAGGCGCCGAAGAGACAGGCGCGCTCCCACATCATCGAGTGCTGGAAAATCGCGCTTCCCTGTCCATCCACCCCTAGCCGGTATTCATCCGGTACGCGGCAGCCCTGAAACCGCACCCAGCTCGCCTGGCAACCGTGCAGGCCCATCTTCTGGTACGTTGCGCCCGCCGTTATTCCCGGCAGATCGGCCGGGACGGCGAAGGCGGAAATGCCCAGATAACCGGCAGCGGGGTCCGAGACCCCATAGGTCACGATCACGTCGGCGACGGGGCCGTTGCTCACGAACGACTTCTCGCCGTCCAGGATGTAGGCGTCGCCCTCCTTGCGGGCGGTCATCGCCATGTGCGTGACGTCGGACCCGGCCTCCTCCTCGGTGATCGCGTTCGCCGCGATGGCCGAACCGGAGGCGAGCCGGCCGAGCAGCGGGGCGCGAACGGGCTCGGCGGCGAAATCCCGTATGGGCACGCAGCAGGCGAGCAGGTGCGCGGCGACACCGAACACCAGGCCCGTGTCGGGACAGGCACGGCCGAAGGCCTCAAGGCACAGGGCGGTGTCCAGCGCCCCCAGGTCCCGGCCGCCGTACTCCGCCGGAAGGCAGAGTCCGGTCAGCCCGATCTCGGCCGCGACGGCCCAGCGGGATCGGACGGAACCGGGGTCGGTGACACCGGAAAGTCCCTCACCCACCGCGGAGATTATCTTGGCGGAGCGTTCCTGCTGTTCCTTCGTTATTATGAAGTCCATTTATTTCCAGCTGAATTCGCAGATCAGACGCGGCCCAGTGGCTCCATACATTACTGGGTGCCGACCGGAAGTCCACCCCCTAAAAGGCCTGGTCGACCCTTGTCGAGAAGAATAGGGGATGTCGATCCGGATTGCTGGAGGTACGATACGTCAGCGCCCCGGCCCGGCAATATCGTCAACAAATCGGTTGCGTTGCCTTTGCGATGATCCGGAGTAATCATTTTATGAGCTATGCGGAGATCGGCAAATTGGCTCGGATGGCCAGTGAGGTGTTCGAACTCGAGTGGCCGCTTCCTCCCCGTGAGGCGGCGGGCGACATGCGTCACATCTGGAACGCCGCCGCGGAGCGCGGCTGGCTGAACTGCGCCGGCGACGACGCGCTCGAGACGGTGCTGGCGGTCGTCCGGGCGGCCGGCCGGGCCGCGTGCCCGCTGCCGGTCATGGACGGTTTCGCGGCGGGGCGGCCGCTGGAGCACCGGCCCGACCTGGTCGACGACATCGCCGACGGCACCATCCGCGTGGTGCTGACGACCGCGGGAGTCGGTCCGGGCGGGACCGTGCACGGCGCCGAGGCGGCCGGGGCGGCCACCCACGTACTGGCCGTCCCTCCCGCCGGCGGGGACCTGACCCTGCACCGGATCACCACGGCGAAGCCGGCCGAGGGGCTCGCGGTTCCGGCCTGGTCCGATCTTGTCGCCGGGCCCGCACTGGCGAGCATCGAGATCGGGCCCGAACAGGCGGACGAGGCCGTGGTCCTGCTCCGGCTCGGGCTCGCGGCACGCGCGCTCGCCGCGGCCGAACGGACCCACGAACTGGCGATCAGGCACGCCAGGAAACGCCGTCAGTTCGGGAAGGCCATCGGGTCCTTCGGCGCCGTGCAACAGCGCACCGCCCGTTGCCACATCGACGCCGTCGCGGCCGGGCAGCTGCTCGGCGAGGTGCCGTCCCGCCGCGGGCGGCGCGACTGGCGGCTCACGGCGGAGCTCGCCACCGCCTACATCGCCACGGTCGCCACCCGGATCCAGCTCGGCGCCCACCACACCCTGGCCGCCAGCGGGTATTTCGAGGAGAGCCCCGCCCCGTGGCTCTTCCGCCGGGTCCACGCGGACGTCGCGTCGCTGCACGGGATCTCCCGTGCCTGCGGAAGCGTCGCCGACGTACTGGTCGAGAGCGGCGCCGCCCTCCCCGACATCGCGATGGGGGAGACCGCCGACCGTTTCCGGGCGCGGCTCACCGCGTTCCTCGACGGCTTGGCATGCCCGCCGCGGTCCCGGCCCGGCGCGGACGATCCCGCGATCGTCGCCGCCGTGGCCGCGGAAGGGCTGTTCGCCATGACCTGGCCCGCCGGGGACGGCGGACGCGACGCGACGCCGGCCGAGCAGCTCGTGCTGCACGAGGAGGTCATCTACCGGCGGCTCCCCATCGCCCGGGTGATGGGAGCGGTCATCGCGGTCGGCACGCCACTGGCCGCGCACGGCAGCGCGGAGCAGAAGGCCAGGTTCCTGCCGCTGGTCGGGCAGGGAAGGCTGAAGGCGTGCGTCGGCTACAGCGAGCCCGAGGCCGGCTCCGACCTCGGCTCGCTGCGGACGACCGCGGTTCGTCTCGGCGATCGCTGGATCATCAACGGCCAGAAGCTCTGGATCACCGACGCGCACGATGCGGAGTTCGCCTGGCTGGCCGCGCGCACCGACCCGGAGGCGTCCCCGCCGCACGCGGGCATCACCGTCTTCATCGTGCCCATGGACAGCCCCGGGATCACCGTACGGGAGTACCGGGCCCTGTCCGGGGCGGTCGGCTGCGGCGTCTTCTACGACAACGTCCAGGTGCCCGACACGGCGCGGGTCGGGGCGGTCGACGGCGGCTGGGAGGTGATCGTGGAGGGCCTGGCCGGAGAGCGGGCGGCGATGGCGGGTCTGGCCGCTTCGCTGCACCGCCAGCTCGACGATCTGCTCGCGGTGCTGCGCGACCCGGCCACCGGGACGGCAGGTCCCCGTGGTTCGGCGACGCGCGCCGTGCTGGAGCGGCTCGCCGCCGACGTCCAGGCCGCGCGGCAACTCGTCGCCGCCCTCGGGACGGCCAAGGGCCACGAGGCCCGGATGCGCGCCGCGATGGCGGAGGTCATGGTCAGCGAGCTGTGCGAGGACTTCGGCGAGGCCGCGTTGCGGATCCTCGGCCCGGACGCCGCGCTTTCGGGCCCGGTCGAGCAGGCGCTGCGAGCGGCTCCCGGCCATGTCATCGGGGGCGGCACCAACGACATCCAGCGCGGCACGATCGCCCGTGGTCTGGGGCTCCCGTGGTGAGGTGACGGCCACCCCCGCTCCCGGCGGCCCGCCCGCAGGTCAGGTCTTGAGGAGGGCGCGGACCAGCGCCGCCACGAACCTCTCCCGGGCCTGATGCAGGAAGAAGTGGCCTCCGGGGAAGGCCTGGACCGTACAGCCCACGCTGGAGTGCGCGTGCCAGGCCCGCAGGCCGTCCGGTGACGCGGCCGGGTCCTGCTCGCCGCCGAACACCGAGATCGGCAGGTCGAGCGGCGGCTCGGGCCGGTACTCGTACGCCTCGACGAACGACAGGTCCGCGCGAAGCGTCCGGACGAACGGCGCGAAGGCCGCCGTCCCGCCCCGGGCCTCGCCGGGAGCTCCGTTGAGCGCGGCGACCAGCGCGGCGAGTTCCGCGTCGGTGGCGTCCCGGACCGAGGTCCCCTCGGGCAGGCCGAGGACCGACACGGACGGTGCCGCGAGATGCGGAGCGGGGCGGCTGGAGACGGCGAGCCGCGCCGGCTCGGGCAGCCCGCGGCGGCGGATCTCCCGGCAGGCCTCGAAGGCCACCAGGGCACCGCCGCTGTGCCCGAACCACCCGTACGGCACGTCCAGGAGCGGCGTCAGGTCATCCACCAGCTCCGGCACCAGATCCTCCAGACTGGAGAACGCCGGCTCGCGGAACCGCGCCTCCCGGCCGGGCAGGCGCAGGGAGACCAGTTCGACGTCGCCCGGAAGCAGCGGATCCCACGGCCGGTAGACCGCCGCCCCGGCGCCCGAGTGCGGCACGCAGAAAAGGCGCATCCGCGGCCTGGACGGCTTCCGCCACCGCACGGCCCAGCTCCCCGGCCCCGCGCCGGTCACCGCGGCCGTCACGCCGGTCGGACCTGGTCGCGCAGTGCCGTCGCCAGCATCTCCACGGTCGGATGGTCGAAGAGCACGCCGAGTCCCTCATCCCCGTTGTCGACGCCCAGCTCGTCACGGATCTGGGTGAGGATCCGCACGGCGTGCAGCGAATCGCCGCCCAGCTCGAAGAAGTCGTCCTGTATCCCGATGTCGGTGCGCTCCAGGGACGTGCACCAGATCTCGTGCAGGGTGCGCTCCAGCTCATCGCGCGGCTGGAGGCTCTCCCCGGTCCGTTCCGCGTCCCAGGGCGACGGCAGCGCCGAGGGGTCGACCTTGCCGTTCGCGCTCACCGGCACCTTGTCGATGAACAGGTAGTGGTGGGGCACCATGTACTCGGGAAGCAGCTCGGCCAGCCCGTCGCGCAGCTGATCCGGGTCCGGCCGCGGTCCGCCCGGTTCCGGCACCAGACAGGCGGAGAGCTGCCGGCGGCCGGTGGCCGGGTTGGCCGGTGCGGTGACGATCGCGTCACCGACGCCCGGCCGGCGGCGAAGGGCCTCGGCGATCTCTTCCAGCTCGACGCGGAATCCGTTGATCTTGACCTGGAAGTCCCGGCGCCCGAGGAACTCGATGTCGCCCCCGGGCAGGTAACGGCCGTGGTCGCCGGTCCGGTAGAGCCGTTCGCCCGTGTCAGGGTGCACGATGAACCGTTCGGCGGTCTGGCCGGCGTCGGCCCAGTAACCGAGGGCGACGCCTGCCCCGCCGATGTAGATCTCGCCGGTCACCCAGACCGGGCACGGGGTCAGGGCCTCGTCGTACACGTGGAGCGTCTGGCCGCTCAGCGGTTTCCCGTACGGTATGCGCACCCACTCCGGAGGCACCTCGCCGATCGGGTGGCACACCGACCAGATCGACGCCTCCGTCGCACCGCCCAGGCTGAACACCGCGGCGTCCGGGGCCAGGGCGCGGATGGCGTCGGGAAGCGACACCGGAATCCAGTCGCCGCTGAGCATCGCGACCCGTAGCCCGGCCGGCCGGTCCGCGCCGAGCCGGCGGCGTTCGTCCACCCACATCTGCATCAGCGCCGGGACGGAGTTCCAGACGGTCACCTCGTGCCGGCTCACCAGGTCGTCCCAGTGAGCCGGGTCGTGTTCGCGCGACGGGGCGGGCATGACGATGGCCGCACCGGCCGCGAGCGCCCCGAAGACGTCGTAGACGGACAGGTCGAAGCTGAGTTTGGAGAGCGCGAGCACGCGGTCACCGGGGCCGATCCCGAACCGGGCGTTGATGTCCACGATGGTGTTCACCGCGCTGCGGTGATCGATCATCACGCCCTTGGGGGTGCCGGTCGAGCCCGAGGTGAAGATGACGTACGCCAGGTCATCCGGGCGGGGGCCGGCGTCCAGGGGCCGTTCCGCCGCGTCGGCGATGTCGGCGTCGGCGAAGGTGAGGACCGTCGTGCCGGCCGGCCACGCCAGCGCGTCGCGCATCCGCGGCGAGGTGACGACGACCGAGGCCCGGCATCGTTCGAGCAGGCTCCATCGCCGCGCCTCGGGCCAGTCGGGGTCGATCGGCAGGTAGGCGGCGCCCGACCTCGCGACGCCGAGCACGGCGGCGACCTGGTCACAGCCCTTGTCCATGACGACGCCCACCAGCGATCCGGCGTGCACCTCGTCTCCGGTGAGCCTGCGCGCGAGCCCCTGGGCCCGTGCGACGAGCTCCGAGTACCGGAGCGTCCCGTCCTCGGCGATCACCGCGACCGCGTCGGGCTGTGAGCGGGCCGTCGCCTCGACCAGCTCGCAGAGCGTGCCCTCCGGCGGCGCGGTCTCGGTCGCGTTCGCGGCGTCCCGTTCCCGGGCCTGCCGGCTCGGCAGCGGGAGCGGCGTACGGGCCGCGTCCCAGCGGCCGTCGTCCTCGCCGAGCCCGCGCAGGAGCCCCTGATAGGAGGCGAACATGTCGTCGACCATCCCGGCCGGGAAGAGCGCGTCGACCACGTCCCAGTTCAAGATCAGCTCCCGGCGGTCCTCCAGCGCCTGATGGTCGATCCAGACCTGCGGGGTCTGGCTCACGCTGTGGGTGACCCGGCCGAAGAACCCGACGTCCCCGTCGGGGGTGTCCGCGGACTGCACCCCGAACAGGCTGGTGAAGATCACCGGGATCGCGGCACGCGGATTCCCGCCGAGCGTCCTGGCGCGGTCCCGCAGGACCCGGACACCGTTGTAGGACTGGTGTTCCATGTCCTTCAGAAGCTGCTCCTGGATCCGGACGGCGCGAACGGCGAACGGCTCGTCCCCGGCCGCGCGGACGGACAGGAGAAGGACGGCGGTGAAGTCGCCGATCACCCGGTCGATCTGCGGATGCATGGCCGGGCGGTCGAACAGCGTCAGGTTGAGCGTGAAATCGCGATTCCCCGACCAGCGCAGGAGCACGTCGGCGTAGGCGGTCATCACGACCGCCGACGGGGTGAGCCCGCGCTGCCGCGCCGATTTCTTGATCGCCTCCCAGCGGTCACCGTCCAGCCGGGCGTGATGCCGGGCGAACGTCGGGTGGCCGACGCGGTCCGGCTGGACCGCCAGCGGAAGCTCCGGCGCGGGCGGGATCTCGGGCAGACGGCCCTTCCAGTACTCCCGGGCCCGCCGGTACTCGTCACCGGATCGGCTCGCCTCCCGGGCCAGCACGAAGTCGCGGTAGGACAGGGCCAGCGGCTCGGGCGCCCAGTCGGGGTCCTCATAGCAGCGCCGCCACTCGCTGAAGAAGATGTTGAAGCTCAGCCCGTCCATGATCAGCATGTCCAGGCCCAGGTGCAGCCGCAGGCGTCCGTCGCCGAGCCGCGAAGCGCGGATGTCGAACAGCGGCCAGCGGTCCGCCGGCAGCACCTGCTGCTCCATCTCCGCCCTGATCAGCGCGATCCGCGCGTCTTCATCCTGCCCGCGCAGGTCGGCGACCGGGATCTCGTAGGGCGGCACGTCGGACAGCACGCGCTGCCGGCCGTCCGGCCCGATGACGGCGCGCAGCATGTCGTGCCGGTCGATGACCTTCCGCAGGCTCTCGCTCAGCCGCCCGGTGTCCAGGCCGGAGCTCTCCAGCTCCAGGTACAGGTAGGTGGAGACGCCGCCCAGTTCGATGGCCGGGCCGCGGCCCACCCAGTAGGCATGCTGGATGTCGGTCAGCGGAAACGCCTCGTGGCGTGCTCCCGGGTCCGGAGTGATCGCCGCCTCGCGCCTCGCGGTGCCGACGTGGCGCAGGAGGCTGATCAGTTCCTCACGACGCTCGGTCAGCTCCGAGCGCAGCCGTGGCGTGAGCGACCCCGCGGAGGCGACGACCTCGATACGGTCCCCGTCCAGCCGTAGCCTGACACCGCGGCTCCGCAGCTCGGCCAGCAGATCCTGCACCATCGGGACAACCTTCCTGATATTCGGTCAGATACTCAGGACCTCGACGTCGCCTTCGGCGCCGGTCTCGCCGGTCGCCAGGAGGTCGCGCACGGCCAGCTGCGCACAGACGAGGTCCGCGAGTTCCTCCGGGGTGCTCGTCCCCAGCAGCATGGTGAGCGGGATGTCGGCGGCGTACTCCCTGGCGAGCGCGTTGCGAAGCCGGACGGCCTGTAGCGAGCCCATGCCGATCCCGTTCAGCCGCGTGCCGGCCGCGACGTCCGCGGCGCCGAATGACTCCAGCAGCCCGAGGAGGTCGCGGAGCACGCTCTGCCGGGCCGCGCCGGGGTCGTCGGCGAGCAGCGCGGAGAGCTCACGCATCCGTGGCCACGAGGTGCCGCCGAGCGTCTGGGGAGTGGCGGGCTCCAGGCGGAGACCGTGCAGGAGAACCAGCGGCTCGCCGTTCTGCGACCGCAGTTCCAGATCGATCCGGTCGTCGGCGTGCCGGCGGGCGTGACACCAGACCTCGCCCCGCGGCCGCCCGTGGACGCTCAGCCGTTCGACCGAACCGGCCATCCAGAGCCCGTCGCCGTGCAGAACGGCCGCGGCGCGCAGGCACGCGTCCAAGGCGACGGGGTCCGCGACGTACGGCGAATCCGCCTCCGCGGCGACGAGGGCGAGGACCTCGTCCCCGCGCCGCCACAGCCGAGTGAGCGCGCGGACGTCGCCTCCGCAGTCCAGGCCCGCCCGGCTCAACCCCTCGTACAGGGCGCCGGCGTCCAGCTCTTCCATCCCCTCCGGCGTCACGACCCGTACGGCGGGCGGCGCACCGGGCTCGTCGGCGTCCGCGCTCGCCACCTCGGTCCACGACCCGTCCGACGGCGAGAAGCACCGCAGATCACGGACGCCCGTCACCGTCCGCACGTCCGCCGGAAGCTCGGGGAGCCGGTGGACGCGGAGGTTCCGCAGCGCCACGGCCGGGCCCGTCGTCTCGGACCACGCGGCGAACGCCCACTCGATCACGGCGCCCGCGGGCAGCACCGGCACGCCGAACAGCCGGTGCCCGTCCCCGTACCAGGGGTTCAGGCGGTGCTCATACCGGTGACCGGCCTCCGCCGGCAGATCGGCCGCCGACCCGAGCAGCGGGTGGACCACCGGCCGCGCGGCGTCCAGCCAGTGGCGCCGGCGCTGGAAGGGATACGTCGGCAGCGGTACCACCCTGGCCCGTACGCCGGCGAAGGCCGCCGTCCAGTCCACGGTGTGCCCGTGTTCGTAAGCGCGGGCGAGCGCCGTCAGGAACGCGACCGGCTCGGGCCGCCCTTCCTGGAGGACGCACGCGTCGACCGGGCCGTCCATGGCCGAGTCCGGGCCGAGGCCCAGCCGGAACATCCCGGAGCCCGGGAGATCGCCGGGCTGGGGAAGGGGCCCCGGACCGGCGACCTCCGCGCAGAATCGCGGCGCGGCGTCGCCGACGACGTGGTCGGGGATCACGCCGAACGACTCCAGGAGCCGGTACGCCGCGGTCTCGAACGCGAGCGGCGGCAGGTCGCCACGCTCGTCGCGCAGTCCGTCCAGGGCGGCGGCGAAAGCCGGGAAGGCGGAGCAGAGCTCCTCCCCGCCGGACACCGGCCGCGCCGGGAGCACGAACGCCATCTCCGCCCGCTTCGCCGGCGCGCGCACGCCCTGGTCGCGGGAGAGCTCGCTCAGCGCCGTGCGGAAGTCCTCGGGGCGCTCGCCGATGATCACGGCGCGGTAGCGCATCGGCGTGCGGCCGCGGGCCAGCGAGAGGCCGACGTCCGCCGGCTCGGCGCCACCGACCTCGGCGAGCCGGGTCGCCTGCGCGCGAAGCGCGGCCGGGTCCGCCGCCGAGATGGGCCATGGCACGACGCCCGGCGGCCGCGCGGCCTCGTCGGCCCCGCCGTCCTCATCGGGCGGCTCTTCGAGGATGACATGTGCGTTCGCGCCGGTGAAACCGAAGGCCGACACTCCCACCCGGCGCGGCGAGTCGCTCCGCGGCCAGTCGGCACCCTCGGTCAGCAGCCGGACCTGCCCGCCCGCCCAGTCGATCTCCGGCATGGGCTCGTCGGCGTGCAGGGTCCTCGGCAGGCGCTCATGCGTGAGCGCGAGTACCGACTTGATCACCGCGGCGACTCCGGCGGCGGCCTGGGTGTGGCCGATGTTCGACTTGACCGAGCCCAGCCACAGCGGGGCGTTCCGGCCCTGCCCGTACACCGAGGCCAGCGCCTCGGCCTCGATCTGGTCGCCGAGCGGGCTGCCGGTACCGTGCGCCTCCACCGCGTCGACCTGGTCCGGAGTCAGCTGGGCGTCCGCCAGCGCCAGGCCGATCACGCGTTCCTGCGCCGGGCCGCTGGGCGCCGTGAGGCCGCTGGTGACTCCGGCCTGACCCACCGCCGAGCCCCGTACGACGGCCAGCACGGGATGTCCCTCACGCCGGGCGTCCGAGAGCCTTTCGAGCAGCAGCATCCCGGCACCCTCGGCCAGGCCCATGCCGTCCGCCGCCGCCGAGAACGGCTTGCACCGGCCGTCGCCGGCGAGCTCCTGCCGGCGCTCGTAGTGGGCGAAGGCGGCAGGGGTCGCCATGAAGGTGACGCCGCCCGCCAGCGCCATCGCGCAGTCGCCCGTCCGCAGCGCGCGGCATGCCAGGTCCAGGGCGACGAGCGACGACGAGCAGGCCGTGTCGATCGTGACGGCGGGGCCTTCCAGGCCGAGGACGTAGGCGATCCGGCCCGATGCCGCGCTGCCCGCGGCTCCGGTGGCCAGGTAGTCCGCCTGCTCGTCACGGACGTCGGCGTTGAACCCGTAGTCCGAGCCCGTCATGCCCGCGTACACGCCGACTCTGCCGCCCCGTACGCGGGACACGTCGATCCCGGCGGCCTCGAAGGCCTCCCACGCGGTCTCGAGCAGCAGCCGATGCTGCGGGTCGAGGGCGGAGGCCTCCTGCGGGTCGAGGCCGAAGAACGCGGCGTCGAACCGGTCGCCATCGTGGAGAAAGCCCCCCGCTCGCCGTCGCCGGGGCCCGAGACCGTTCTCGGTGTCCCACCCGCGGTCGCGCGGGAACCCCGAGACGGCGTCGCCGTCCGAATCGACGAGACGCCACAATTTTTCGGGTGAATCGACCTGCCCGGGAAAGCGGCAACTCATGCCGACGATTACCACGGGGTCGTTGGTGGCCTTATTTTCCCCATGGCGATAGCGATATAGTTCGCTGGTCACTTTAAGGAGGTATTGGCGTAGCTTTTCTTCGTTCGCCATATGCTGTGTACCTCATGGCCATCCCGGCAATGGCAGCCGCATTACGGAGAATCGCAGGACATATGCAGGTTACGTTTACGGCCGAAGCAAGCTGACCCCTATCCGTCCCCTAAATTTCTTTTCTGCGGCCTACGGGTGCCGGTCGGTGTGCCGATCGGGAAGCTAGGGGTTGGTCATCTCCGATTCACGGTGCAACGATTCGGGCATGAGCGAGCCGAGCCGAGCCGGAAGAGCACAGAGCCTGGCGAACCGGCCGGCCCCGGACGGTAATGCATGGATTCGTTGTTTTCATCCTGCGCCGCATGCTCAGACGCGATTGCTCTGCTTCCCTCATGCCGGAGGTTCGGCGAGTTCCTTCTACTGGCTGTCCTCGGCGCTTCGCCCGGACGTGGAGGTGTGGGCGGTCCAGTACCCGGGACGCCAGGACCGGCTGCGGGAGCCGCTCGTCGACGACATCGGGCGGCTGGCCGACGGGCTGTTCGCAGCGCTGCTGGAGTACCTTCCCCCGGCTCCCGCGTTCTTCGGCCACAGCATGGGCGCGACCGTGGCCTTCGAGGTGGCCCTGAGAGCGGAACGGCGGCTGGGAACGCCGATTCCCCGGCTCATCGCCTCCGGGCGGAGGGCTCCCTCGCGGCGACGGGACGAGAACGTGCACAGGCGGAGCGACGAAGGACTGATCGCGGAGGTCCAAGAGCTCAGTGGCACTCATTCCGAACTCCTGAATGACGAGGAGGCGCGGCGCACGTACCTGCCGGTCATACGCAATGACTATCGCGCGATCGAGACTTATGCGCCGCCGAGAGAACAGACCCTGAGCTGTCCCATCACTGCATTCGTGGGCGCCGACGATCCCCGTGTCACCCTCGATGAGGCCGAGGCATGGGATCGGCACACCGATGCCGGCTTCCGGATGCGCGTCTTCCCTGGAGGGCATTTCTACCTGACCGAAAGACCGGCCGAGACCGTCACCAGCCTCCGGGAAGCCCTCGGATCGGCTACCTCACCTCTGCGGAGTGAAATATGAAGTTCGGAATTTCATGGATGCCCGACTGCGGTCCGGAGGTTCGCTCCGCCACCGCGTACTTCGACGACGTGATGCGCCTGTCGGTGCTGGCCGAGGAACTCGGTTTCGACTACATCAAGATGACCGAGCACTATCTGCACGCCGCCGGCGGCTACTGCCCGAGCCCGCTGGCCCTGCTCGCCGCCGTCGGTGCGAAGACCCAGCGGATCCGGCTCATGACCGGAGGCATCCAGGCGTCCTTCCATCACCCGATCCAACTCGCGGCCCAGACCGCGCAGGTCGACGCGATGACCCACGGGCGCCTCGACGTCGGACTCGCCCGGGCGTTCCTGCCGTACGAGTTCGAGGCCTTCGGCGTCGACATGCACAAGAGCCGCGATCGCTTCCGCGCCACGGTCGACACCGTCGTACGCCTGTGGACGGAGAAGGGTGTCACCGCGGACACGCCGTACTTCAGCTTCAAGGACGCGACCTCGTTCCCGGAGCCGTTCCAGCAGCCGCATCCGCCCGTGTGGATCTGCGCCCTCATGTCCGAGAGCAGCTTCCGCTGGGCCGGCGAACAGGGCTTCAACCTGCTGATGACGGCCTCTCCGCGGCCCGAGGTCATCGACATCGCCGCCAAGCACGTCAACATGTACCGGGAAGTCTTTGACAAGCACCACGGATCCTCCGGGCGGCAGCCGGAGGTCGCGCTCAGCCTTCCTCTGATGGCGGGGGAGACCGACGCCGAGGCGCTGGAGCTCGCCCGCCCGAAACTGCAGCGTTACCTCGAGGTGTGGGGCGACGCCGCCAAGTCCCTCGCCGAGGTCAGCTCCCCCGACTACGCGGGCTACCAGGGCGTGGTGAAGGGCTTCGACGCGGAGATCGACCAGGTCGCGAAGCAGACCGTCCTCGGCGGCCCGGAGACGATCGCCGCCCGCGTGGAGGACCTGCGCGACGGACTCGGGGTGGACACGATCCTGTGGATCGTGGACGGCGGCAGCCCCGACTACGCGGACATGGAACGCACCGTCCGGCTGTTCACCGACAAGGTCCTGCCGAAGCTGAGCGACTGAAGCGCGGTAACACCGACGAAGCTCCTTGCCGCTAAGCGGCAAGGAGCTTCGTCGCGGTTGCCCGCAACCGCGCCACCGGAGTGTCACCCCGCGTCACCCCGACACCGCTGGGGAAGCAGGACGACCTTGCCGTCCGGGCGGGCGTCGGCGAACCGGTCGAGCGGGAAGGTCGCGTCGACGGGTACCCGCAACCGCCCCTGCGCCGGCAGGGGTACCACCGACGCCCGTACGGTGGCGGCGAGCAGTGCCTTTTCGGCGTGTGAGCGCCCGCGGACGGTCGTGCCGATCACCTGGGCCCGCGCGAGCATGAGGTCGAGCATCCGCAGCGGCGCCGTGGTGCCGGCCTGGACCCCGACGAGGAGGACCTTCCCCCGGTCGCGGAGCAGGGCGACCCGCTGGAGGCAGTCCCCGCCGCCGACCAGTTCCACGATCACGTCGTACGGCGCGTGCGCGGCCTCCCGGCCGGGGGGCACGACGTCCGCCCGGGCGGCCGGGGCGAGTGCCTTCACCCGGGCGTGGAGTTCGGGTCGTCGTACGCTCGCGGTCACATGCGCCCCGGAGAGCGCGGCGACCTGCACCATGGCCGTGCCCACTCCGCCCGCCGCGCCGCTGACCAGCACCCGGTCACCGGCGTGCACCCCGGCCTGGGCGATGAGGGCGTCCCAGGCGGTACCGAACGCCTGCGGGAAACCGGCGGCCTCCTCCCGGGGAAGGCCCTCGGGCACCGGCAGCAGGAGATCGGCGGGTGCCGCGATCCGCTCGGCGTGGCCTCCGCCGCCGATCAGTGCCATCACCCGGTCCCCGCGCACAACCCCCGTGACACCGCTGCCGACCTGCTCGACCTCGCCCGCGACCTCCAGTCCGGGCACATCGGCCGGCCATCCCGGCGGCGCCGGATAGTCCCCCCGTGCCTGTTGCAGGTCGGCGGCGCCGAGTCCCGCCGCCGCACCCGGTCCCGCGACCGGCTCTGGACGTTCCTCCAGCCGGAAGGCCCCTCGGGGACCGATCACCACGGCTCGTACGATCGGCAGCGTGCGCCCGCGGTCCCGCATGCCCCCATCGGGGGCGGCGTGAACCGCGGTGGCCGCACCGGACGCGGGACGGCGCCCGCCGCCGGGCGGTGGGACGCCCGGCGGCGCGGCGGTCTTCCAGGGGTCAGAACATCGCGGCGACCGATGTGGACTTCAGGTTGCCGAGGTAGTCGTGCCACAGGTGCGTGGGGTCGGCCTCCACCGCCGCCACGTACTCCTTCATGGCCGTGAGCGCCTCGGGTTCGTCGGTGTCGTACACGTCGCCCTGAAGCATCCGGATGACGTCCGTGCGATAGGCGGGGTCGTGGATGAACGCGGTGAACAGCACGTTCAGCCGGTAGTACATGGAGATGAAGTCGTACCAGATCTGAACACCGCGTCGCAGCGTGCCGGCATAGTTCTCAAAGCTCGCCGCGCGGTAGTCACCGGTCGCGTGTGCCGCGATGATGTCCTTGGCGGCCAGGCGGGCGCTGTTCATCGCGACGCTGACCCCGCTGGAGAAGATCGGGTCCACGAACCTCGCGGCATCGCCGATCAGGACCAGGGAATCGCCGATGATCTGGCGCATTCCGTAGCTGTAGTCGCCTTCCACCTTGAACGGCCGCAGCTGCTTGGAGCTCCTCAGCGCGTCCCCGAGCTCGGAGCGGGTATCCACCGACTCCCAGAAGAACTTCTCCAGATCGTCCTTTGCCGCCTTGAAGCGCTGCTTCTGGGAGACCACTCCGACCGAAGTGATCGACTCGGTGATGGGGATCTGCCAGACCCAGGTGTCCTCGAGAGGAAGGTAGTGGACGAAGATGTAGTCCGCGTCCCCCGGCTTGGTCGCCAGCGCCTTCCTGTCCAGCCCGTCGAACCAGGTGTGCACCGCGTACTGGTTGAAGACCGGGTCGGGCACCTTCACCCTGAGCTGGTTGCCGACCATGGTCTGGCGTCCGCTCGCGTCGGCGACCATGCGCACCGCCACGTCTTTGCGGTCTCCGCCGGCCTTCGTCTGCAGGACGGGACGCGCCCGATCGCTGAAGTCGACCCGGTTGACCCGCGTGCCCTCGAACACCGTGGCACCGAGTTCACGGGCGTGGTCGAGCAGCATCCGGTCGAACCGGCCGCGATCGACATGCCAGGCGTAGTCGCGGTCCACCCCGGACTGCTCGCGCTCGTCGTAGGCGATCTGCGCGAACTCCAGCGTGTGGTTGTTGATCTCGAAATCGACGTTGGCCGCCCGGGTCTCGATCGAGGTCCAGGCCGCGCCGTACTTGCGCGGGAAACCCGCTTCCTCGATCTTGTCTATGATCCCGATGTCGTGCATGACCGGGATCACCGCGGGCACCAGGGACTCGCCCACGTGCTCACGCGGGAAGACCTCGCTCTCGAAGACGGCGACCGAGATGCCGGCCTTCGCGAGATAGCAGGCCAGGGACGCGCCCGCTGGACCACCGCCGATGATTCCTACCTCGAAGTTGTATTCGCCGGACATGCCGCCGTCCCTTCCTTGGCCGGGAGTTTCTTCACGCCTTGGTCTCGCCGAGCGAACCAACGAGGTCGGCGATGCGATTAATGTCCTGGAAGTTCTGGCGTATCATCTGCCCCGGCGGCACGCGGATGTCGAACTGATTGCGGATGTACCCGACCAGCCGCGCGGTGCCCACAGAATTGAGAATGCCCCATTCGAGGAGGGGCGTCTCGGCGGTGAGCTCGACCGACTCATCGTTGAGCATATGCTCCTGGATGTACTGGGTGAGGTCTTTCACCACGACCTCACGGTCGGTGACGCGCATGGTTCTCCTTCACGGATCTGTCCCGGACGCGAGACATGGGAGCCTCATATAGGCCTGTTGGCTGGCTAAGGTTCGGCCGATCACTACCCGGGTCTGCTTCCGTAAATTCGACCGTTCTTCCGAAGGAAGTCTGGTCTGAACCTAACCCGTAATGAACGACCCCCCAACCCCTAGTCGACCCGGATCGTCGCCGGGTCGATTCCGGTCAATTCTTTAGGGGCATTCACGGCCGGGCTGATCCGCCTGCGACGGGGGATCGCCGGCGCGGCCGCACGGGCGTCGCCTCGTCCGGAAAATAGTGGAGGTCTCCTCCAGTCGGTGGTAGCCTCCCTTTGAAAGCTACCCCGTCGAACGACGCCCGAGTCTCCTGGGAGGAGACCTCTATGTACGGTGCGGGTTTACGAAAATGGTGGGCTCTGGCCGCCGTCAACCTGTGCGTCCTGGTGGTGACCCTGGACGGCACCATCCTGTCGGTGGCCCTGCCCGAGCTGGCGAAGGCGCTTTCCGCGACAGAGTCGGACCTGCAGTGGTTCCTGTCCGGTTACCTGCTGACCCTCGCGGCCGGCGTGCTTCCGGCCGGCCTGGCCGGAGACCGGTGGGGCAGGAAGAAGGTGATGCTGGTGTCACTGGCGGCCTTCGGGGTCGGGTCAGTGGTGTGCGCCTACGCACCCTCACCTGGCGTCTTCCTGGCCGCGCGGCTGCTCCTGGGGTTCGCGGGCTCCGGCATCACGGTCATGGCGATGTCGGCGCTGACCGTTCTGTTCAACGACCGTGAGCGGGCCGCGGCGGTGGGCATCTACGAGATCGCCAACTTCCTGGCGCTGCCGGTCGGGCCGATCCTCGGCGGCTGGATGCTGACGCACCTGTGGTGGGGCTGGGTCTTCCTGATCAACGTCCCGGTCGTCGCCGTCGGGCTGATCGTCGGCATCATCCTGGTGCCGGAGTCGCGCGCCAGCCGGCGTCCCGACCTCGACCTCAACGGGACGATCTCGTCGGTCGTCGGGCTCGTGGTGCTGACCTACGGTCTGATCGAGGCGGGTGACCGCGGCTGGACCGCGCCCATCACGCTGACGGCGACGGTGGGCGGCCTCGCGATACTGGCCGGATTCTTCTTCTGGGAGCGCCGGCTCGGCAACCGCGGCGGTCAGCCGATGGTCGATGCCGCTCTGTTCAAGTCCAGGGCATTCTCCTGGGGAGCCATCCTGAGCGGGATGGCAGGCTTGTGCATCGCGGGACTGCTGTTCAGCATGCCGCAGTACTTCCAGGCGGTACAGGGCGCCGACGCCATGGGGTCGGGCCTGAAGATGCTTCCCTTCGTCGTCGGTCTCATCATCGGTGCCCTGCCCGCCAGCCCGCTCGCGAAGGCGATCGGCGCCAGGGCCACCATCGCGATCGGCTTCGTGCTGGCCGGCGTGGGCGCCGGGATCGGCGCCGTGACCAGCGCCGTCTCGGACACCACGTTCGTCGCGATCTGGATGGCGATCCTGTGCGCGGGCGTCGGGCTGGCCCTGACCGCGACGACGTCGGTCGCCCTGTCCGAGCTGTCCGTCGAGCGCAGCGGGATCGGCTCCGCGGTGGTCCAGACGTTCCAGAAGACCTGCGCTCCACTGGGCAGCGCCATCATGGGCAGCGTCCTCGCCGCGTCGTACCAGGCGCATCTCGGCCATGCCGGGCTCCCCGCGGACGTCGCTCCGGAGATCCGCCACAGCGTCTTCAACGGACTGGCCATCGCCGCCCGGCTCGGTTCGGTCTCGCTCGTGCGCAAGATCCGGGAAGCCTTCGCGTACGGCCTGGACATCTCGCTGCTGGCCACGGCCGGAATCGCGCTCGCCGGTCTCATCCTGACGCTGGTGTTCGTGTCCGGGACCAAGGCCGCCGGGCACGCCGGGGCGGCGGTGGCAGAAGGTTCTCATGCGGGCAGGGGCTAACGCGGACGGTTCGGGCCTCCGCGAGCGGAAGAAGGCGCGGACTCGCGCCGCCATCCAGTCCAATGCCCTGCGGCTGTTCCGCGAACAGGGCTACGACGCGACGACGATCGACCAGATCATCGAAGCCGCGGAGGTCTCCGAGAGCACCTTCTTCCGTTACTTTCCCGCCAAAGAAGACCTGGTGCTCCAGGACGACTACCCGGCGATCGTGGAGATGTATCGGGAGCAACCGGCGGACATGCCGCCGGTGCAGGCCATGCGCGCCGGCTTCGCGACCCTGTTCGGCGGCATGACGGCCGAACAGCGTGCCGAGCAGCAGGACCGGGTCGCGCTCTGCATCGGCGTCCCCGCGCTGCGAGCGGCGATGCTCGACCAGTTCTCACAGACCCTGCAGCTCTTCGCCAACGCCATCGCCGCTCGCGCCGGGCGCAGTTCCGACGACTTCAAGGTCCGCACCATCGCTGGCGCGGTGCTCGGGATCATGATGGCGGTCCTGGCCGAAATGGCGGAGAACCCCGAGGCCGACCTGGCCGCCCTGATCGACCGGGGTTTCGTGAATCTCGAATCCGGCCTGGAACTGTGAATGTGAACGAGCGGCCGGAGTCGCCGGGGTGCCGTACGACGCCCCGATTAGGGGGCACGCGCGGAAGTTAGGGGGCGGGAACCACCGCGTGCCGTGATTCGCTTGAGAATGGTGAACCGGACCAAAGACCAGGGCCTCAACCAAAACGAGGCCCGTTCTGGAGTGGAGCCTATGTCGGAAGTAAGCATAGAACTCGTAGGGTCACAGCCGGCTCCCGAGCAGATGCATGATCTGGACTTCCTGCTCGGTTCGATCTCGTGCGTCCTCAACACCGGTACGAAGATGACCGGGGAGATCCGGCCGGTCCTCGGAGGAAGCTATTACGAGTTCCAGCTGACCGTGAACCGCGAGAACGGTCAACAGGTCAATGGAAAGTTCGTCCTGGGCTGGAATGCCGCCGACGAGGTGTTCAGCAGCTACTACTACGACGACGCGGGTATGCAGGGTTCCTCCACCTCGCCCGGCTGGTTCGACGGCCGGCTGACCTTTGAGGGCCGGTACACGCTGGGGGAGGAGCACGCCGATCTCCGGACGGTCTTCAAACGGATCGATGAGGACCACTTCATCGTCGAGGAGCTGATCCTGCAGGACGGCGAGTGGAAGCTGCTCGACACCCAGGACACCCACCGGACGCCGCTGCAGTGAGCCCGGGCGCGGGCCCGGCGGAGCGCGATTCGCTTCGAACCCGTCCGTAGGAGGACCGCGATGCCGTTGGACCGCATACTCCGGCACCTGATCACGTGGCAGAGCGCCGACGGCCCTCCGGCCTCGGCGCGCGCGTTGTCCGTCGAGCAGGCCCGCGAACGGTACCTGGCGAACGCGATCCGTCCTCACCGGGAGGACGGCGGCCCCGGCACGGCCGTGACCGCCGTCGACCGGACGATCGGCAGTACGGACGGGTCGTCGTTCCGCGTCAGGGTGTACAGCCCGGACTCGGATGAGAACCGGGTGGTCACCTACCTGCACGGCGGCGGGTGGGTGCTGGGTGACGTCGACAGCCACGACCAGGTCTGTCGCGTCCTTGCGGCGTCGCTGGGCGCGGTGGTCGTCTCCGCCGACTATCGACGGGCGCCGGAGTTCCCCTACCCCGCCCCGCTGCGCGATGCGATCGCCGCGGCCCGCTGGACGGCCCGGTCCTTCCCGGGCCGCGACCATGTGATCGGCGGCGACAGCGCCGGCGCCAGCCTGGCGCTCGGCGTCGCGTTCGACGCACGCGACACCGGCGACATCGCGTTCGCCGCGCAGCTTCTGGTGTACCCGGCCGTGGACCCGAGCCTGATCATCGCCTCGGCCTGCGAGCACGCCGAGGGGTATCTGCTGAGCGTCGATGACATGGCCTGGAACTACGAGCAGTACGTCCCCGATCCGCGGCGGCGCGGCGAACCCGCCGTCGACCTGCTGAACGCGAACCTCAAGGACCTGCCGCCGACGGTGCTCGCCACGGCCGAGTTCGACCCGCTCCACGACGAGGGTGTGGAACTGGGGGAGCGGCTGTGCGCCTCAGGCGTATCCGTTCGCCATGTTCCCGGGCCGGGTCTCGTCCACGGCTACTTCCTGATGCAGGACATCGTGCCGGCGGCGGCCGCGTGCGCCCGGCAGGCCGTCCAGGAGCTGGACGCGGTTCTGCGGTCGGCGCGGAGCGAGCCCCGCTGAAGCCGCCGTCGGCGCTCGTGGCCGAAAAGCCTGGCATCCCCGAGCGCCGACGCTTCCACGCGAGCGATTTCGCCGCGCTACGTTCGGTCCCTGCGCGCCCCGGTGTCCGCTCGCCGGTCCGTCCCGTCCTGAGACGGGCGAGGCCGGTCGGGGGACGGTCCGGCGCGGAGCTCATGGGGAAGGGCGAATGTGATCGACTCGGTGGTGGTGCGGACGGACTCGACCCGGTCCCAGCCGCGTGCCGCGAGGAAGTCGAGGACCTCGTGGACGAGGGTCTCGGGGGCGGAGGCGCCGGAGGACAGACCGATGGTCTCGATGCCCTCGAGCCAGGCCTCGTCGATCCGCGCGGCGTCCTCGATCAGGTGAGCCCGGCGGGCGCCCGCGTCGCGCGCGACCTCGACCAGGCGGCGGGAGTTGGAGGAGTTGGCCGAGCCGACGATCAGGACGAGGTCGGCGTCGGCGGCGATGTGCTTGACGACCTCCTGCCGGTTCTGGGTGGCGTAGCAGATGTCCGCGCTCGGCGGCCCCTGGAGGTCGGGGAAGCGCGTGGCGAGCACGTCGACGGTCTCGGTGGTCTCGTCCACGGACAAGGTGGTCTGGGACAGCCACGCGAGCCTTCCCCCGTCGGGCACGGTGATCTGGGCGGCGTGCTCGGGCCCGTCGACCAGGGTGATGCGCCCGGGGGCGTGGCCCATGGTGCCGATGACCTCTTCGTGGCCCTCGTGCCCGATCAGGAGGATGTGGTAGTCCTCGGTCGCGTAGCGGTGCGCCTCCTTGTGGACCTTGGTGACCAGCGGGCAGGTGGCGTCGATGGTCCGTAGTCCGCGTGCCTGGGCCTCGGCGCGCACGGTCGGGGCGACGCCATGGGCGGAGTACATCAGGATCGCGCCCTCGGGAGCCTGCGCGGCCTCGTCGACGAACACCGCGCCCTTGGCCTCGAGGTCGCGTACGACGTGGGCGTTGTGGACGATCTCATGCCGTACGTAGACCGGCGCGCCGTAGAGTTCGAGCGCCTTCTCCACCGCGGCCACCGCCCGCTCGACCCCGGCGCAGAAGCCGCGGGGGGCGGCGAGCAGCACACGTTTCCCCTCGCCGCTCACGAGCGCCTCCAGGCGGCCGCGTGCGCGATGGTCCGGAGCGCGTGGTCGGCGGGGGCGGGCAGGGCGGCCGCCGTGAGTGCGTCCAGGGCCTCACGGTAGCGTTCCCCGATCATCCGCTCGACGCCCTCGGCGGCGCCGGTCGCGGTCATGATCTCCCGCGCGCGCTCGGCGTCGGTCTCCCCGATCGCCTGGTTGCCGAGGGTCGCGCGCAGGTCGGCCTCCTGGCGCTCGTCGGCGGCGGCCAGGGCGAGCGCGACCAGGACGGTGTACTTGCCCTCGCGCAGGTCGTCGAGGCGTGACTTGCCGGTCTCGCCCGGGTCGCCGAAGATCCCGAGGAGGTCGTCGCGCAGTTGGAACGCCTCGCCGAGCGGGATCGCGAAGGCGCTGAGGTCATCGAGCAGGCGCTTGTCGGCGCCGGCGAGCGTCGCGCCGAGCTGCAGGGGCCGCTCGACCGTGTATTTCGCGGTCTTGTACCTGATGACGGTGAGCGGCAGGTCGGTGCGCGCCTCCAGGCGTGCGCTGCCGGTGAGGTCCAGGTACTGCCCGTACATGACCTCCGTGCGCATCTCATCGATCAGCGAGAGCGCGGCGGCGAGGCGGTCCGGGTCCAGGCCGACGGCGTGCAGCAGTTCGTCGGACCAGGTCAGCGCGAGGTCGCCGATGAGGATCGCGGCACCGATGCCCAGCTGCTCCACTTCGGCGCGGGGGTGGGTGCGGGTGAACTCGGTGGCCATGCACCGGTGGACGGTGGGCTGGCCGCGGCGGGTGTCCGAGCGGTCCATGACGTCGTCGTGGATGAGGGCGAAGGCGTGGAACATCTCGAGTGCGGCTCCCGCCGACACCAGCCCGGCCGGCTCGGGCCCGCCTCCGGCGGCATGCCAGCCGCACGCGCACAGCAGCGGCCTGATCCGCTTGCCGCCGGCGGCGAAGAACGACCGGAGCTCCTCGACCGCGCGCGTGGGAAAGGCCTGTGACCGTGCGGCACGGCCCTTCCCGGCGAGGAACGCCTCGAGGCGCGCCTCCACCTGGACCCGGTACGAGTCGAGGTCGAGCTCCGTGGGTGAGGCGAGGGTCCCGGTCACGAGTTCTCCTCCGGGGTCGGTGCGTTGTCGGACTCGGTGATGCGCAGCGCTTCTTCGAGGAGCCGTTCGACGATCTGGTTCTCGGGGACGGTGGCCACGACCTGGCCGCGTACGAAGATCTGGCCTTTGCCGTTGCCGGAGGACACGCCGAGGTCCGCCTCGCGCGATTCGCCGGGACCGTTGACGACGCAGCCCATCACCGCCACGCGCAGCGGGTGGGGGAACCCGTCGAACGCCGCCTCGACCCTCTTGGCGAGGGTGTGGATGTCGACCTGAAGCCGCCCGCACCCGGGGCAGGAGACGATCTCGAGGCGGCGTGCGCGCAGCCCGAGCGAGGCGAGAATGTGGACGCCGGCCTTGACCTGCTCGACCGGTGGTTCGGACAGGGAGACGCGGATGGTGTCGCCGATCCCCTCCGCCAGGAGGATCCCCATCGCGGTGGCGGATTTGATCGACCCCTGGAAGGCGGGCCCGGCCTCGGTCACCCCGAGATGCAGGGGGTAGTCGCAGGCGCGGGCGAGGATCCGGTTGGCCTGGATCATCACGAGGGGGTCGTGGTGCTTGACGGCGATCTTCAGGTCGGTGAAGCCGTGCTCCTCGAACAGCGAGCACTCCCACAGCGCCGATTCGGCCAGGGCGTCGGGAGTGGGGCCGCCGTGCTTGGCCAGCAGCCGTGGGTCGAGGGAGCCGGCGTTGACCCCGATGCGGATCGGAACGCCCGCCGCGCCCGCCTCCTGGGAGATCCGCTGGACCTGGTCGTCGAAGCGCTTGATGTTCCCGGGGTTGACCCGTACGGCCGCGCATCCGGCGTCGATGGCGGCGAACACGTACCGGGGCTGGAAGTGGATGTCGGCGATCACCGGGATCGGGGAGCGCGCGACGATCCGGGGAAGCGCGTCGGCGTCGTCCTGGGAGGGCACCGCGATCCGTACGATGTCGCACCCGGCGGCGGTGACCGCGGCGATCTGCTGCAGAGTGGCGTCGACGTCGGCGGTGACGGTGGTGGTCATCGTCTGCACGCTGATCGGCGCGCCGCCGCCCACGGGCACACCTCCCACGTCGAGCCGCTTGCTGGTCCGGCGCGGGCGCAGCACCCCGCCTTGCGGGGGCAGGGCCGGGGTGGGCAAGTCGATGAGGGTCATCGCATCCTCTCGGCAGGTTGAGCGAGTGACGACGGAGTCGTACGGGAGAGCGCGTCGATCGAGGCGCGCACGATGCCGGCGGCATCGAGTCCGTGCGCCGCGAGCAGCTCGCCGCGTCCGCCGTGCTCGAGGAACTCCCGCGGCAGCCCGAGCACCCGCACCGGGGTCGACAGGCCGGCGTCGGAGCAGGCGAGGGCGAGCGCGGCGCCGAACCCTCCGGCGCGGCACCCGTCCTCGACCGTCACCACCAGGTCGTGGTCCCGGACGAGTTCGAGCACGGCCGAGGGAACCGGCAGGACCCAGCGGGGGTCGGCGACCGTCGCACCGATTCCTCGCGCTTCGAGCTGCCGCGCGGCTTCGACGGCGCTCGTGGCCAACGGGCCGCAGGCGAGCAACAGCACATCGCGCCGGCCCGTCTCGGAGCGGTGGAGGACATCGATCCCGTCGATGCCCTCAAGCCGGGGGGTCTGCGCTCCCGCCGTCCCCTTCGGGAACCGGATCACGCACGGTCCCGTCCCCGTGGCCGCCTCGCGCAGCAGTGCTCTGAGCTGCGCGGGGTCGCGCGGGGCGGCCACCCTCAGCCCGGGGATCTGGGCGAGGAATCCCAGGTCCCACATGCCGTGGTGACTCGCCCCGTCCGGCCCGGTGACCCCGGCGCGGTCGAGCACGATCGTCACCGGCAGACGATGCAGGGCGACGTCCATGAGCACCTGGTCCAGCGCCCGGTTCAAGAAGGTGGCGTAGAGCGCGATCACGGGCCGGCGCCCGGCCATCGCCATTCCGGCCGCGGTGCAGACCGCCTGCGCCTCGGCGATCCCGACGTCGAAGAACCGCCCGGGGAAACGCTCGGCGAAGGCGGCCAGACCCGTCGGCGCGCGCATCGCGGCACTCAGGCACACGATGTCGGCGAACTCCGCGCCCAGCTCGGCGATCTCCCGCCCGAACACCTCCGTCCAGGAAAGACCCGAAGGAGCGTGGGGCCGGCCGGTCACGGGATCGAGCACCCCGATCCCGTGCATCCGATCCGCCGGGTCCGTCTCCGCCGGCGCCCACCCGCGGCCCTTGTCGGTGACCGCGTGCACCACCGCGACCCGGCCGAGGTCGCGCGCCTGACGCAGCGCCGCCTCCACCGCCGCGATGTCGTGTCCGTCCACCGGGCCGAGGTAGGCGAGCCCCAGCTGCTCGAACACGTTCGGCCCGCCGGTCGTGGAACCGCGGCGGCCGGAGCGCAGTTCGGCCAGGTGCCGGGCGAGCCCGCCGATCGTCGGGTCGTAGGAGCGGGCGTTGTCGTTGAGGACGACCACCACCGGCAGCTCGGGACGCTCGGCCAGATTGTTCAGCCCCTCCCACGCGAGGCCCCCGGTCAGCGCCCCGTCCCCGGTCACCGCCACCACGCACTTCCCCGCGCGGCGCTCATCGAGCCCGAACCCGGCGGCCAGCCCGTGCGCGTAGGAGAGCGCCGTCGAGGCGTGGGAGTTCTCCACCCAGTCGTGCACGGACTCCGCCCGCGACGGGTAGCCGGACAGGCCCTGGCGCTGGCGCAGGCTCCCGAACTCCTTCGCCCGCCCGGTAAGGATCTTGTGGACGTACGCCTGGTGCCCGGTGTCGAACACGATCGCGTCCTGCGGGGAGTCGAACACCCGGTGCAGCGCGATCGACAGCTCCACCACGCCCAGGTTCACTCCCAGATGCCCCCCGGTCGCGCACACCCGCTCCACCAGCAGGGCCCGGATCTCGCCGGCGAGGCCGTGAAGTTCGCCGTCGTCCATCGCGAGCAGCGCCGCGCGGTCGACGACGGGTGCGGGCTCCGGCCCGTACGCCGCCTGGCGCAGCGTGCCGGCGTCCGGTCTCGCCGCCAGGGCATTGAGTGCGACCTGCTCAGCCACAGGCATCCTCCTGCCTTCATTAACGACGATTCGTCTGAGCCCTCGCCGATTAAAAATGCGGTTTTTACGTGTACTGCATTCATTTGTGCTGCCGGTGAGCCGAGCGGCAAGGCCCGTGTGCGGATGGATTTGTCGCGCTTCAGGGTCCATGTCGCGCCTCCCGTCCTCCCCGCCACCGGACTTCCACCCGCGCGAGGACATCGCGGCAGCGCGACACATTTTGAAAGCGCGACATGTTGGGTGTACCCGGCCTCTGTCGGGGGAGACCGCGATCTGCGGTAATCGGAGTCATGTCGGAGCGATATGTCATGGGTACGGCCCCGCGGAGCCTGCCACTAGCAGGTCACGCAATACCACTACTATTCCGGCCGCTTGAATTCCTGAGAACGCTCCCATCATCCGGTGACATCGTGATACTCCGGGCCGGTCCCAGCAAGGTCTACGTTCCGTGCCATCCCGACCTGTTCCGGCAGGTGCTCAAAGAGGCCTGGGTCTATGACAAAGGCGGTCTGACCTACGATCGTGGCCGCGAGTTCTTCGGCAACGGCCTGGCCAGTTCCCGCTGGAACGACCATCGAGAGCAGCGCCGGTTGATGCAGCCGTCGTTCGACCACAAGCACATCAGCCGCTACGTCGAACTCATGGCCCACGAAGTGGACGCCCTGACGAGTACCTGGCGATCAGGGGACGTCATCGACGTCGGCAAGACGATGGGGGCCCTCGCGCTCCGTGTCACGACGAGAGTCCTGTTCTCGGTGCCGGCCGATGACCAGTGGGTCGCGCAGGTCGAGCGATGGCTCCCGATCCTTCTGGACGGCGTCTACTGGCGTGTGCTCCTCCCGGCGCCCCTCGTGTCACTCGCTCCCACGAGGGTGAACCGGCTGTACCCCCGTGCGATCGCCGAGATGCGGAAGATCACCGAAGAGTTCATCAACGCGCGGCGGCGGGACGAGAACCAGGACGACAGTCTGTTGTCCACTCTGCTGAACGCGCGCAATGAGACGACCGGAGCTCCGCTTCAGACTCAGGAGATCTTCGATCAGGTCCTGACCCTTTTGATCGCCGGCATGGAGACCACGGCGAATTCGCTGGCGTTCATCTTCCATTTGCTCGGCAGGCATCCCGAGGCCGCCGCCAGGCTTCGGGACGAGGTCGACGGATCGCTCGCCAGTCGAGTGCCTCGCTTCGAGGACTTCGCCGGACTGGCGTTCACCAGGCAAGTGGTCATGGAGACCCTTCGCCTGTACCCGCCGGCATGGATGTTCAGTCGCGCCACCACCGAGGCCTGCGAGCTCGGCGGTCATGAGTTTCCCGAGGAAACGGCGTTTCTGCTCAGTCCATACATGCTGCACCACAATCCGGACCTGTTTCCCAGTCCCGATGCCTTCGACCCGGACCGCTGGCGTCCCGGCGGAATGAGCGAAGAGGCGCGTAAGGCGCATCTTCCCTTCAGCTTCGGCCCCAGAAAGTGCATCGGCGACCAGTTCGCGCTCACCGAGATGATGCTGGCCGTCGCGACGATCGTGGCCCGCTGGCACCTGAGCCCGCTCGACGATCGGCCGCTGCGGCCCGTCGCCCGGGGCACTCTGGGGCCGGGTCGCCTCCGGATGAGGCTGCAGGAACGCCGGCAGGAACCGGTACGGGCCGCGACGGCCGCGGATCACCGAGGCCGAGAGGCGGGCCGATCATGAGCGTGACCACCTTCACCGACGTGCGGCAGCCGGCTCAGGAGCTCATCGATGAGATGGCCGCCGACCCCGGCGGTCTCGTGACGCCGTCGATCTATGAGACCGCGCAGCTGGTCGCATCCGCACCGTGGCTGGACGGTCATCGAGGGCGCGTGGACTTCCTGCTGGCTCAACAGCATCAGGACGGGACCTGGGGTGGGCCGGAGCTCTACCGGCTGCTGCCCACGCTCAGCGCCGTCGACGCCCTGCTGTCGGTCGCGGAGGCCGATGGGACGCGGCGGGCCGGCCGGGCCGCCGCATCCGGGTTGGCCGCGCTGAACCAGCGGTTCTCCCGGGAGGCCGAGCTGCCGGACACCATCGCCGTGGAGTTCCTCGCGCCTCTGCTGATCGAACGGATCAACCGGCGACTGGCCCGGGCGGACGGCCGGTGGTCAGCCGGACCGGCCGGGATGCCCGGCCGGCTGGACCTCGTGGCCGATACGCGTCCCCTGAGTCAGATGCGCGAGTACCTCCGCGGTCACTCCGCCATCCCGGAGAAGACCTGGCACTCGCTGGAGGCCCTCGGTGCCCCGGCCGTCCGGTCGTCCACCGTCATTCCGGTGGGCGGGGCGGTGGGCAATTCCCCCGCGGCGACGGTCGCCTGGCTCGGCGACCCGCCCCACACGGATGCCGCACGGGCAAGCCTGGACTACCTGCGCCAAGCCCAGGCGCGGCACGGAGGACCGGTCGCGGGGAGCACCGTGATCACCTACTTCGAACAGGCCTGGGTGGTGTCGGCGCTGTCCGGCGCCGGCCTGCGCGTGGAGGTCCCCGCCCAGGTCACGGACTGC
Source organism: Actinoallomurus acaciae (assembly GCF_042429965.1). Lineage (NCBI taxonomy): Bacteria > Bacillati > Actinomycetota > Actinomycetes > Streptosporangiales > Thermomonosporaceae > Actinoallomurus > Actinoallomurus acaciae. Next base: position 8,173 of record NZ_JBHLZP010000012.1, on the reverse strand, counting down.
CTGCGGGCCTCTCTGCAGGAGACGGGCGCGCCGGCCGGCCCCGGGATCCCCGCCGACTCCGACGACACCGGCGCCGTCCTGCACGCCCTCGATCTCGCGGGTATGCCGGAGTCGGCCGACTGCCTGTGGGGATACGACACCGGCCGCTACTTCCAGTGCTTCCCGGGAGAACGGACCCCTTCCACCTCGACCAACGCGCATGTCCTCATCGCCCTGGCGGACCGTCTCGGGCAGGACGACCCGCGCTGTGGCCAGGCCGCGGAGCGCGTCGGACGCTGGCTCATCGAGCAGCAGCACGCCGACGGTCACTGGATGGACAAGTGGCACGCTTCTCCGTACTACGCGACCATCTGCTGCGCGGCGGCCCTGGCCCGCCTGGACGGGCCGTGGGCGTCCGCGGCCGTGGACGACGCCGTCCGCTGGGTGCTGGACACGCAGCGCGCCGACGGATCGTGGGGACGGTGGACGGGCACCGGCGAGGAGACCGCCTACGCCGTGCAGATCCTCAATCACGGCGCGCCCTCCGGCCCGGAGGCCGTCGAGGCCATCCTCCGCGGCAGGACATTCCTGACCGGCCAGATCGAGGACGACGCCGATGACCTGCCGCTGTGGCACGACAAGGACTTGTACGCGCCGCCCAGGGTCATCCGCGCCGAGATTCTCGCCGCCCTGGCCGTGACGCGTCACCTGGCCGCGGTTCACGATCGGGCGCTGTCGTGACGCAGACCCTCACCGAGCACCCGTATCCCTCCGCCGCGCAATGCGCACCGGTCGGTCTGCTGGCGCTGGAGATCCTGGGTGATCTGCGGGCCTGGGCCGCGGAACACCCGCAGCTCTTCCGGACCGTGCCCACGGAGGCCCTGGCGATCTCCGCCGCGGCGATCGGCCCGTGGCGCAGCGCGGCTGAGCTCCAGCTGACGGCCCGCATGTACATGTGGGCCACCGCCCTGGACGACCATTGCGAGGAGAACGTACAGAGCCTCGCCGAACTCGACGACCTGTTCGACCGCTGCAATGCGATCTTCCAGGGCGGCCGACGAGACGACAGCCACCCCCTGCTGACCGTGTTGTCCGGCTGGCAGTCCGAGCTGGCCCGCCATCCCCGCTACCCGCCGCTGGCCGGTCTGTGGGCCGACGGATGCGCCGAGACCCTGCGCGGTCAGCGGTACGACTGGACCGCCGGCCGAGCCCGAGACGGCGGGGACGGCCCGTCCGACCCCGAGGAGTACCTGAGCCACGCCGCCAGCGTCTCCGCATGGATGTGCCACTTCCCGAGCTGGGTCACCAGCGATCGTGGCGATCTGCTGGACAACCTGGCCGTCCTCGACGGCGCCCTGAGGGAGATCCAGGTCGCCATCCGCCTCGCCAACGACCTGGCCACCTTCTCGTGGGAACGAACCCGGCCCGGCGAGAACAACATTCTGATGTACGACACCTCGCCCCAGTGGGTGCGCGGCGAGCTCGCCCGGCGTTCCGCGACGGCACGACGGATGCTGGACCCGCCGGCCACCTCCGGCTTCCCGCCTGCCGCCGAACTCCTCCGCCTGCTCGACTGGTCGGTCACCTTCTACGGCCGCGCCGACCTCCGCGGATGGGGATCGGACGCAGGGCCTCGGCGTTCGCCGCGGACATCTGGCTGATCACGACTCAGCGGGTGGCGGGAGCCGGCTGGATCCGGCCGGCGATGCCCTGGATGAAGGTGTCCAGCCCGTACGCGAACCGTTGCGTCGGATCGGTGCTCGTCAGGGAGTCGATGGCCTCCGCGTACTGCGGCGACACGTCGGTTGCGAGGTGGGCCTTGCGGCTCTGCCATTCATCGCCGGACGACGGATGCACCTGGGTCTGTTCCTCGATGGTGTGGCCGAGCACGTAGTAGCCGAGGGCGAAGGCGAGCGCCCCGGCCTCGGCCGGGGCCAGGCCCGCTCCGCAGAAGATGGTCACCGCGAGGTCGCCGAGGGCGATGGTGGCACCGGTGGCGTGCGTGGAGGCCACCAGGCGTGCGCCGTCGCGATGCGCGAGCAGGGCCGTCCGGAACCGGGCGCCCAGGATGGAGACCTGGTCGTGCCAGGGGGCGTCGGGCAACGGGTCCCCGATGCCCTCGAGGATCTTCTCGGCCATCGCGTCGAGCAAGGCTGCCTTGTTCGGAAAATGCCGGTAGAGGGCGCCGCCCTGCACGTTGAGGGCAGCGCCGAGCTTGCGCATCGTCAGGCCGTCGAGCCCTTCGGCGTCAAGGAATTTCAAGGCACCTTCGACCACGTCTGCTTTTCGCAGCAGCATCCATCGCTCCAGCGTTGACAACCTTCTCACCGCATCATAGCGTGAACCACGTTCACTGTGAACGCCGTTTACCGTGAACGCCGTTTACAAGGAGGCTCCATGTCCGAGACCCGAGCCGCGCCGAGTGCCCCGGCGGTCCTTCGGCCGAATCTGCCGCTCGGCGTCGTGGTGGCGATGTCCTGCCTGGCGTTCTTCATGGTCGTGCTCGACACCACCATCGTCACCCTGGCCCTGCCGCAGATGCGGACCGGGCTGGGCCTGTCGGACAACCAGCAGCAGTGGGTCATCAGCGGCTACCTGATCACCCTCGGCGGCTTCCTGCTGCTGGCCGCCAGGGCCGGCGACCTCTTCGGCCACAAACGGATGTTCCTCTTCGGCGCGTTCGTCTTCACCGTCGCCAGCCTGGTCGGCGGCCTGGCCACCGGCCCGGCCATGCTGCTCGCGGCCCGGTTGGTCCAGGGTCTCGGCGCGGCCGCGCTGCAGCCCACCAGCCTGAGCCTCATCACCGCCAGCCACCCCGATGAGGGTCGGCGACGTCGTGCCCTCGCGCTCTGGAGCGCCATGGGCGGGGCGGCCGGCACGTTCGGAGTCATCATCGGCGGCGTTCTCACCACCGAGCTGAGCTGGCGGTGGGTGCTGTTCATCAATGTCCCCTTCGGCGCCGCGCTGTTCGTCGCCGCGCTCCTGACGCTGCTCCCGGCCCCCGCCAGTACCGAGCCGATCCGCCTCGACCTGCCCGGTGCCCTCAGCGCCACCCTCGGGATCGGGGCGCTCAGCTACGGCCTCTCGCAGGCGTCCTCCGACGGGTGGCGGTCGTGGAGCGTCGTGATCGCCCTTGCCGTCGCCGTGGTCCTCATCGCCGGGCTCGTGGTGGTCGAGGCCACCAGTTCCCGGCCCCTCATCCCGCCGGCCCTGTTCCGCCTGGGCGGCCTGCGGATCGGGAACCTGGTCATGCTTTTGATGGGGGTGACCATGAACGCGATGTTCTTCTTCGTCGCCCTGTACCTCCAGCAGGCCATCGGCTACAGCGCCCTGCGCGCCGGCATGGCCATGGTGCCCGTGACCGTCGTCCTCGTCATCGCCGGCATCGCCGCCCGCGGGCTCATCCCCGTACTCGGCCCCCGCCTCACGCTCGTCATCGGCGGGCTCATCACCGCCGGCGGCCTGGTCTGGCTGTCCAGAGTGCCCACCCACCCCCCGGTGTACGTGGTGCACTTCCTCGGCCCCACCCTGGTCATCGGGATCGGCCTGAGCCTCATGCTCCTCACCGTCACCCTCACCGGCACCACCGGCGTCGACCCCGCGAACGCCGGCGCCGCCGCCGGGCTGCTCAACACCTCCCGCCACATCGGCGGAGCCATCGGCCTCGCCGTACTCACCACCGTCGTCGCCACCGTGACCAGCCACGCCCTCCACCACTCCACCCGCCTCGGCGCCGTTGTCCACGGCTACCGCGTCGCGTTCCTCGTCTGCGCGGGCGTCATGCTCGTCGCCGCCCTGGCCTCCCTGGCCCTGCCCGCCGCGGCGCCCCAGACCGACGAGAAGGCCACCGAGAAGAGGGCCAAGGCGGATGCCACCTGATCCGAGGCACGGGACGCCGCATCCGTACTGACCAGCGGCGGGGTCGGCCCGGTAGGCGCCCTCGCCCCGTATCGCCGCGCAACGGCCGGCCTGCGAGCCGCTGCGCGGCGATACCGCGTCGCGGCACGGTCCACCGGGTGCGGCGCGCTCCCACTCGGGCCGCCGCGCCAAGTGATCCGAAGGCCCGGACACGGCGGGGATCCGCACCGCGGCCGTCCGCCCGCGGGGTCCACGGCTCGTTGGCGGGGATCGCCAAGGCGGTGCTGCGGGCCGTCCTGGACGGGGAGATGACCGAACATTTGGGCTGTGAGAAGGGCGAATGTCCGGCTTAGCCGGGCGGCGATCACCGTGACGGCCGCTCGTCTAAGGACGGTGCTGGCCGAGGTCGGTGCGGTTCCGCTGCGGGTCCCGTGGGATCGGGTGCCCAGGCACGGCCGCCGTGTCGGGGGCTTCGATGCGGCCATTGTCAGTCTTGATGCCAAAGGGGCTGACCGCCGGAGGGATCCGGGTGCATCTGGTGGAGATCGATGACGTGGAGGTCTCCCGTGATCTGATCTCGCGGGTGACCGGCCGGGTCGGGCGAGGAACTGGCGGCATGGCAGTCCCGCCCCCTCGACGCGGTTTACCCGGTTGTGCTGATCGACGCCCCGCACGTGAAGAACGGTCAGGTCACCAACCGCCCGATCTACATCGCCGTGGGCATCAAGTGTCACGGCGAACGCGACGTCCTCGGCCCGTGGGTGGGCACCGGCGGTGAAGGGGCGTGCTGGCCGAGTTGAAGAACCGCGGAATCAACGATGTGTGCATCGCCTGCTGCGACGGCCTCAAAGGGCTACCGGAGGCGATCAACCAGATCTGGCCCCAGGCCACCGCCGGCAATGCGTGGTGCACCTGGTGCGGGCCTCGCTGCGCTATACCGCCAAAGGTCACTGGAGCCAGATCACCGAACACCTGCGCGAGATACACCGCTCCCACCGTCGATGCCGCTGAGGGACGGTTCGCCGACTTCGAGGCGGCCTGGGGACAGAAGTATCCGGCGATCATCCGGCTATGGCGTTCGGCCTGGGAGCGGTTCACCCCGTTCTTGGCGTTCCCGCCGCAGATCCGAAAGGTCATCTACACCACCAACGCCATCGAGAGCCGACCAAGCCACACTCAAGGCGCTCCACCCGGTCATCCCCAGCCCGCACAAGAACCGGACCAACGGCGACCGCATCACCCTCCACTAGAAGAAGTGATCACCGGCCCGCCCACAAAGATCCGGACAGTCCCGACAGGCGGTCCGGGAAAAGGCTCAGGCCCTGCCACGTCCGGACGTGGCAGGGCCTGAGGCCGGAGGTCATGCGGACTCGTCGGCCTTCGTGACGAGGTAGTTGCCGAGCACCAGGTAGTCGATCTCGGTGCCCAGGAAGCAGTTCAGCGCGTCGGCCGGGGTGCAGACGATCGGCTCGCCGGCCACGTTGAAGGAGGTGTTGATCAGGCAGGGCACGTCGGTCAGCGCGGTGAACTTGCGCAGCAGCGCCGCCAGCAGCGGCGTGTCCTGATCGTTGATCGTCTGGATCCTGGACGTGCCGTCGACGTGGGTCGCGCCCGGGATGATGTCGTGGAACTCCGGCCGTACCGGGAAGACGAACGTCATGTACGGCGAACGGGTCTTGCGGCCCATTTCAAAGACCTTCGGCGCATCCGGTTCGAGCACGAGCGGCGCGAACGGCCGGAACGGCTCGCGGTGCTTGACCCTGGTGTTGATGACGTCCTTGATGTCCGGGAACTTCGGGTTCGCAAGGATGCTGCGGTGGCCCAGCGCTCGCGGACCATGCTCGATCCGGCCCTGGTGCCAGCCGATGATGACCTTCTCGGTGAGCAGCTTGGCCACCTGATCGACGATCTCGTCCTCGCTCAGCCGGGTCCAGTTCACCCGGTCGGCGAACTCCCGCAGGGTCCGCTCGGTCGTCTCGGCGTCGTACTCCGGCCCGAGGTACGGGGTGACCGGCTCCGGGGTCTTCACCTTGCCGACGTTGTCCGGGTGATTGGCCCAGGCGTACGCGGCGGCGCCGATGACGATTCCCGTGTCGCTGGCGGCGAAACTGACCTCCATGTCGGTGAACCGCGACCCCTCGAACAGCTGGGTGTTGTTGAGGCAGTTCAGCGCCACGCCGCCCTCGAACAGCAAGTGGTCCAGATCGGTCTTGGCCTCCAGCGCGCGGAGCTGGTGGTTCGTGACGACGCCCAGCATCTCCTGCGCAGCGGCGGCTATGCCGGCCTTGTACTCGACGGTGTCCTGCAGCGGACCGAAGTGCTGCTCGAGCAGGGGATCGACGTAGCGGGTGTTGTGCAGATCCGCGGGCGGCAGGTGGAGGGTGTAGCGCCCGTTGTCGTGCAGTTCGACGACGTGTTCCAGGAACGGGTTCGGCGAGGGCGGCTCGGCGAACCCGGCCAGCCCCATGACCTTGTACTCGTCCATGTTCGGTACGAAGCCAAGGAATCGCGTGATCGAGTTGAACAGGATCCCGATCGAGTCGTTTCCGGTGATGGTCGACTCTTCGAAAATGCGGATCTTGCCGTCGCGGAACTCTCCCATCATCGAGGAGAAGATCTCAGCGCGGCCGTCACTGATGAGGAACGCGGTGTCCTCCATGCCCGACACGTAGTAGCCGGTCGTCGCGTGGGCGAGGTGGTGGGGCACGAACACCACCTTGTCCGGGTCGGGGCTGAAGCCGGTGCGCGCGGCGAAGTCGGCGAGAACGGCCTCGTGGCTGAGGGCCCCGGTGAACAGCGCACCCATGCGCCGGAGGAAGTCGATCTTCTGAGCGGGCTCGCCGGGCATGGCCGCGACGCCGCCCAGCGTCATGTCGAAGACCTCGCCGGAGAAGTTCCAGGGGACCGCGATGAGGTCGATGTCGGAGAATTGAATTCCCGCGTGCTCCAAGACCCAATTCACCGAATTGAAGGGGAAGTCGGAGGTCTTCTTTATCCGGTTCAGCCGCTCTTCCTCGACCGCGGCGACCAGCTTGCCGTCCACCAGCAGGGATGCGCCCGCGTCGTGGCCGATGATGTAGTGCTTGTCGATGCCGACCAGGCCAAAATGCTCGGCGAAAATATCGGCAATGCGGGTGAAACCGTTGCATCCCAGGACGATCACCAGGCGTCTCCTTATCTATCGCGCTGCGGCATGCACTGTCCCCCGCTGCATTTCGATCCGCGTCGGATATCGCTTCGGAGCTGACCGTCGACGTAGCGAGATATTCGGGGGCTCTCACGGATTTATGGCACCGTTAAATGGCTGACGACCCTTCCTGGTCAGATTACTTGTATAGATCAGTCCGGACAATGTGAAGAATGCACTATCGTTGATGAATTTCTTACAAGTCCGCTGGTCCGCACCTGCCGGCCGGCAACGGACAGCGGCCCCAGACCGGCCAGCGCCTCGAGCACCTGTGGCATCAGGTCCGGGGGAGCCGACCGGGTCGGGACCACGCCGATCGCGTTCACGTCGCCCAGCCACCCGGCGGCGATGTCGCCCGCGGCCGCCAGCCGGCGGACGCTCCGGCAGCCCGCGGCGGCTTCGGCCTGCATGTGAGCGGCGTCCGGATCGTCGACGGCGCCGAGGACCAGGGTGAGGTCGCTCGCCGCGGCGACCAGGCGGACGGTCGCGGCCCGGTCGCCGGCGGCATGACAGAGCGCGTCGAAATGCTGCCCGCGCACCCGGGGGAAACGGGCCCGCAGGGCAGAGATCATCGCAGCCGCGTCCTCCACCGGGATCCCGGTCTGCACCACGAGCGAAAGCCTGTCCGGGTCGATCCCGGTCCGCCGAGGGTCGGGCACCTGCGCGGCATCCCGCATCGGCAGCACCGACTCCGGCGCCTGGGAGACCGACACCTTCTCCGCCGGGGAGCCGGGGGTCCCGGTGATCAGCACCACCGTGTCACCGCGGTCCGCGTAGGCCCGTACGTCGCGGTGCGCCAGGGCGGCCAGCGGACAGGTCGCGTCCACCACCGTGAGCCCGCGCGCGGCGGCCTCCGCCCGTACCGGCAGCGGCACCCCGTGCGCCGGGAACACCACGACCGACGTGTCCGGCACCGCGTCCAGATCGTCGATGATCGTGACACCGGCCGCGGTGAGCCTCGCGAGCCGGTCCACCGCGGCGACCGGCCGTCCGTACACGACCACCGGCGCGTCCGGCGGCGCGTCGCGGGCCGCCTGGAGGATGGTCTCGATGCCCGTACGGGCGCCCGCGCAGTCGGGATCGGCGTCCGCCACGAGCAGGCGGCGCGACCGCAGCACCTCGGCCCACCGGGCGATGAGGTCCGCGCAC